>NZ_JBHNYR010000014.1:0-89531 GCF_054960615.1 Psychrobacter sp. PSi21 | reverse complement strand
GTCTCTTCCCGATTAAAAAGGTTTTTTTGCTTCGGTTTGACCGTGTTATCGTCAATTGCTAATGCACAGACTCGGTGAGGTTTACCTTACTACTTGATAAATCATTTCACATAGTCAGCCTGATACGCTTTTTCTGAGTGTAATAGAGCCCATATTAGACAGGCGTTTTTAGCGGCCAGCGCAACAGTGGCTCGTTTGAACCCTCGTTGTTCAACAAGGTCTTTTATCCACATACTTGTGCGCCATGAATAAGTGAAGTGCGAATATGTTTTTCACCGCGTTTACCAATTTGCCCAAGCTGCTTGCCCAAGCTGCGCTTTTCCGCCTGTTGAATAGTGCAGTGGAACTAAACCAATTCATGCAGCAAATGATCTGCTGGTATTAAAATGCTTAGCGTCATTAACGGTCGCTACAACAGCTTTTTCCCCCGTAATCGATGAATACGTGAAGTTCTGTCTTTTATAGCGCCTTGCCTAATGCGATGTAGATATACAACAAAACGGCTTGTTGCTCTTCACTTTTTATACTGACAAAGCGTGTTTTAGGTTTGGTGGCAGTCTCACAAATCGCCTCTGCATTCATTCGCGTCATTTTCTATTGCTGCAAATACAAAGTATTTTGAATCTGAAAACGCTTATGTTTTAGCCTTAAAAGCTCAATGAAGTAATTCAACCAAATCTCAAGAAACGCCCGATATTCTGAAATTAACACCTAACATAAAAAAGGAATGCTTAGTATAGAAAGGTAGTGCGTAGAAACGGTGACACTTGCGTACTGGCAGGCCAGCAAAAACCTGTTAAAATACGCTATTGAATAAACGTATGCAATACGAGCACAATGCGCGTGTATCAGATAAGAGGTAGAGCAGGTCATGGTCGTGAGTTTGACAAGAATGCTACAATCTTTTGGACAAGTGCAAGAAGATCTCCCCGCGCAAGCGGCCGAAGCAGTGAGGCAAACTGCTACGCAAGCGCAAGAAAATAGCGCAAGTGATGTAGATCCTGAGAATACAGACGATGATATTGCTGATGGCAATCACAATGTACGTCCATCCTTATCTGCACCGCAGCGTGCTGAGCGTATCTGCACGGCGCTGGCACAAGTGCAAGATATTCGTGCCGCCACGCCACTAACGGATCGCTATCTGGCGAACCGTGCTACCATGCGTTCGCCCAATAGACCTCCTTTTGATCCCGATACATTATGGTATCTCAAACATGGACGCTGTCCGATTATGACTGAGCTTGTTGACGTGGTGGATGAAGCCACCTTAAATGCCATGCCCATCGAAGCGGTGGCTATTTTGGATCGTATTAATGGTAAGTTAAAGCGCTACCGCGACTGGAGCTTGGAGCTGAATGATCAACAGCAACAGCAGCACAATGAGCGCCAATTTGTCATCGACAAGCTGGTGGGTGAGAGCATCCCTGAAGCCCTACATCATTATGAACAGCTACTGCGCTTTAGCCCGCATCGTACCAAAAACAATACCGTACAAGGGGCCATGAGTGCGCGTGACATGCTCACCGATTTATTTTTAGAGATTGATTATGAACTTGATGAGCTACTCGATGAGCTGCACCAAACGGTATTAAACCGGTTGGCCTCAACGCATCGCTATGTCAAGAGTCGAACCAAAAGCTAGTTTACAGGGTGCAAGCAAGGAACAACAATATAGGGCTTTTACAGGCCCTTATTTTTTTGTTTAATAGAGATGAGATTGATATTGTCTATATAAGGATACCGTAATGACTCAAGTGACCGCCATGTTAGTGATGTTTGTACTGTACGGGTTACTGCCTGCTGCTGGCGTATATTTGGGTTATCGCGGCATCAAAAAGCTTACTGCACCAAAAATGCTTGAATATACCGCCATGCCGCAGCTTGGCTATATACCAGAAAAAGGCTTACCAAAAGACGTGATCGCCGCCTTAACCCAAATCAATAAAAAAGGCAAAAAACTGCGCCTGATCTATGGTGATACCAATAACGATGGCAAAATCGATGATAAAGACACCATCACCGAAACCTATATCATGATTCAAAACCTTATGGATAAGCACATTCCGCAAGCCGTAGCGGATTACCGCCGCCTACATGACTTAGATGGTGCACGTGCCAATACCACCAAAATCAAAAACTCTAATCTCACGGGTAAAGAGGCACTATTGGACGTGTTATCTACTATTAATAAGCAGTTTGACGAATTGCTTGATGCGTCATACCATCAAGATGGACAAAAGCTACTGGTTGCCAACCGTTATCTAGAACAGCGCTTTGATAACAATTCACAAGATTCTCAATCGTAGTCATATGTGTGGTATATCACAAACAAATAGAATGGCTTTAATAAGAGACAAGGGGTTATGAGTATATTACTGGGTGTGGGAGTAATCACGACCTTTGGTATCCTATATTTGGGCAAAAAAGGCTGGCATGCGTTTCATCGTATGGTTGGTATTACCCCAGGAGTGCTGGTTTACCAATCACCCGACCAACCAATAGCGCTGTCTGATATGACATGGCACACACTGGCATTAAATACCGATCATTTGCAGCACCTACCAGCAGCTCAACTGCGCCAGATACAGCGTATCGATCAAAAATCCAAGTGCTACCAGGAGCAATACCAGACGCAAATTGATAGCCAAACGCTGACCGAGCAGCAATTTGTACTGCACAAACTACTGCACACTCGGCTGCCGCAAATGCTGGCAAGTTATCATCAGCTGTATGCAGCAAGTGCCCAAAGTCTGAGTCAGGCCAAATTGACTGAAGCGGGTCAGCTGCTGCAAGAAGCGCTCGATAACATAGAGCAGTGTCTTGATTCGCTGATGGAGCAAAGCCAAAGCCAGCACCTACAAGATTTGAAAGTAATGAAGCGCTATATGGACAGTCATAACGACAGTGACGATAGATAAAGGTAAATAAAAAACGCAGCAAATAAGAAAGCTGCCAGCGATATCAAATCACTGGCAGCTTTTTTGGTTTAACAAGTGCGAGCTGTTATTGCTCTAGCAAAAGATGACTGTAGCAAAAGCCTAGCGCTGGTTATTGCGATCACGCGTACCGCGACTGGCAGGCTTGCCGCTGCTTTTTGCTTTGGCTCCGCCATGATTGCTGTTACTGCGGCGGGCTTTGAGCGGTTTGTCTTTGATACGTTCCTGCTTGCGTTTGGCTGCGCCATGCAGACCTGTGCCATAGCGTGGACGCAGGCTGACCAAATCCGTTAGCGTATGAATGTCTTTTTTATCCAGTTCTAAAAAGCGCCCAGTACGCAGCTCTTTAGGCAATGCAATAGAGCCATAGCGCGTACGCAACAAGCGGCTAACCTTCAAGCCTTGGGACTCAAACAGACGGCGTACTTCGCGGTTGCGGCCTTCTTTTAATTTGACGTGATACCATTTGTTGACCCCATCGCCACCACCTTCTTGGATATCTTCAAACTGTGCCATACCGTCATCTAACATCACACCAGCAGTCAAGGTACGGGCGATATCAGGTGTGACCTCACCCAGTACACGTACCGCATATTCACGGGTGACTTCATTTGAAGGGTGCATCAGGCGATGCGCCATTTCACCATCATTGGTAAACAGCAGCAAACCAGTAGAGTTGATATCAAGACGCCCGACCATTACCCAGCGATCGTGAGTCAGTTTTGGCAGCCGATCAAAGACCGTTGGGCGACCTTCTGGGTCATGGGCAGAGCAAATCTCACCTTCAGGCTTATAGTAAGCCAGCACACGGCGGCGCTTTTCATTTTCAGCGGTGTATTTGATCAGGCGACCATCAACACGAATCTCATCGCCTTGTCCGACGCGATCGCCGATGGTTGCAGGGCCGCTATTGACTGACACGCGTCCCGCTTTGATCACCTCTTCCATTTGGCGACGCGAACCCAGCCCCATGCGGGCCAGTGCTTTTTGCAATTTTTCATCTTTCATCATGATTTCCTTGAATCGGTAAGTGACATTTCTCAATGTATGGAGGACAACGCTTTGGTATAACAAACAACGACAACATAATACGCTATTTTGTAGCGCACATTATGTCATATTTTGAGCAGCAAGTGCGTGCTACCATCCCTTAATATTTTGCTATTTTCATATAATCATTGATTTTTTATGCCACCCTTTATCATGAGAAGTCAGTATCAATGAAATATATTTTTATGTTAATTCAAGGGGGTGGTCGCTTAATAGCGGGTAACTTATGTTATGATACTGCTTACTTATGTTAAAAACGTAAGTAACCATTATTTTAGTGTATATATATTATTGAATGCTAGATAACGCTCTTTAATAGTCGTAACAGATGAGGTTGATATTACATGCACCAGACAACAAAGGTATTCAGTACAGTATGTATTGCACTGAGTACGGCGCTTTATGGTTGTGCAACCACGACAATTAACCCTGGATTAAATACTGGCAAGTTGCCGCCAACAGGTTCTTTTACTGCTGAAAATGGCTTGCAGTTTAATATACGTCCGCTGAATTTAGCGACATTACCACCCAAACAAGTTGCCCGTATTGACGACGATGTGGTGCAGCTATTAAAGAGTTCTAACCGCGTCAATTATACTATCGCTCAAGGTGATATCCTGAGCATCGTGCTCACAGGATATCCAGAAATCACACCTCTCAATAATGTCAGCAATACCAATCCATACGCTTCAGGTTACCCAGTCGATCAGCAGGGGTATATTCAGTTTCCATTGATTGGCCGCATTAAAGCAAGTGGCTTGAGTGTGCCGCAGTTTACCGCCAATTTGCGCAGTCGTCTGCAGCGCTATCTAAAATACTCTGATCCTCAAGTTAAAATCATTAACTATCGTGGCAATAAGTTTTTTATCGATGGCGAAGTCAGACAGCCAGGTGAGTTTGTGATTGCCGATACGCCAGTATCTTTATATGGTGCGATTTCTATGGCAGGAGGGGCGACCGAAACAGGTGACTCTAACAGTATTGTGCTCAACCGTAATGGACGCAGCTACAACATTGGTTTACAAGACTTGCGTGAAGCAGGTGTTTCGGCCAATCAGTTATATGTCCAAGATGGCGACGCCATTCATATCAATAGCCAAAGCCGCAATCAGGTTTATGTCCTAGGTGAGCTTGGCCAAGTCGAGCCTGTACCTATTCTAGAGCAGGGACTCAGTCTCGCTCAAGTGATTGGTCAGTCACGAGGTTTGGATGCGGGAACTGCCGATGCCACCAAAATTTATGTGGTACGTGACAATCCGAGTACCAGTTTAACAGATATCTATTATGTCGATATGCAGACCATTACAAACTTCTCATTAGCCAATCGTTTTGAGATGCAGTCTAACGATATTGTCTATGTGGATCCAACAGGTCTTGCACGCTGGAATCGCGTTATCAGCGCATTGCTACCTTCTACTTCTGCCATCAGAAGTATTTCGGGTTTATAAATTTTATAGATAGGCATGCATTATGAGCTTTAATAATATATTGGTAGTCTGTGTTGGCAATATCTGTCGCAGTCCCATTGGTGAAGCGTTACTTCAGCAGCACTACCCAAATAAACATATTGATTCGGCAGGGCTATCTGCTGTGGTCGGTAGTGACGCCGATCCTAAAGCGCTGGCTGTAATGTCGCAAGATGGCGTAGAGATGACTGGTCATGTAGCAAAGCAAATCAATGAAGATTTGGTAAAAAAAGCGGATTTGATCTTAACCATGTCAGTCAGTCAAACCAAATGGATTGAAGAGCAATGGCCGCAATGCCGTGGAAAAGTGTTTAGAATCGGACATTGGATTGATAAAGACGTGGCGGATCCTTATGGTCATGATGAATTAGCATTTGAGACTGCCAAACGAGATATCGTTGATAGTTTGGATCAGTGGTTCAACAAAATCGGTTAAATAGTGAAGATTTATGAGTACAAATTCGCAAAACTTGCCAAGATCTAGTAGTTCAGAGTCTGAACAAGACAACATCGACTTAATGGCTATAGCCATGGTCTTACTGCGTGGCTGGAAAATTATCATCGCTTTTGCGCTACTGGGACTGGTGCTTGGTATACTCTATAGCCGATATGTGAATCCAACCTTTAAGTCTGATGCGCTTATTCAGATTGATGATAAATCACAAGGCATCTCAGCACTGGGTCAAAACATCTCAGAATTAGTGTCTCCTGATGTTAGCCCAGCGCAGACTGAAGCTGAATTGATTAAATCACGCATGGTGCTTGAACCCGTTGTCGATTTATTGCATTTAGACATCAGTATAAGTGATCCTGCGGTGGGTGCTATTGAGAGAATAAGACAATCACAAATACCCACACAGACAAATATTCCAGAAGGGGTTAGTTTAAAAACCAGTGACGGACTGGCACGCATCAGTCAGTTTGATGTGTCGACAGATTATTTGAACCAAACCTTCAAGCTCACACAAACGGATACAGGTTTTGAGCTCAGCAATGACTTTGATACCTTCAAAGGCCAGCTTAATCAGTCCTATCGTTTTCGTGGCACTGATGGTGCAATTTTAATTACGGTTAATGAGCTACCTAATAATGGTCATAGTGTCAGCTTGACTAAACAATCTTTAAAAGCCACCACAGACGATATCAATAATAGGCTGTCTGTTATAGAAAGAGGAAAGCAGACGGGCATCATTCAGATGTCGCTGACAGGCAATGATCAAAGGCAGGTTAGCCGTATTTTAAAGCAAATTGTGTTGTCTTATGTCGATCAAAATCAATCCCGTGGTTCTGAAGAGACGACTAAAACCATCAGCTTTATGGAAACACAAATTCCTGCTTTGAAGCAAAAGCTTGAAGAGTCAGAGTCTAAGTTTAATGAGTTTCGTACCCGCTACGGTACCATAGATGTGGGCAAAGAAGCAGAACTATTACTGACTGAAAACTCGCAAATTGATGTACAGCTTAATGAGCTCAAACTTAAAAAAGCAGACTTGACGACCTATTATACGGAAGAGCATCCGCTTGTTATACAGATCAATGATCAGCTTGAAGTCCTTAATGATAGAAAGCAGGAAATTGATAATACCATTGCAGGACTACCAGAAATCCAACGAGAGTTTTTAAAGCTATCAGAAGATGTGGCAATCAACCGTGAAATTTATCTGACCATGCTTAAAAACTATGAACAGCTAAAAATTGTTAAAGCAGGTCAAATTGGCTATGCACGTATAGTTGACCTTCCTATTAGTACCTTCAAGGCAATTGCGCCTAAGAGAATGCAAATTATTATTCTAGGTTTGCTGCTTGCTGGTATGTTGGGAGTCATGTTGGTTTTACTTAAAAACTTACTCAAGAAAGTCGTTAAAGATCCTGAGCAGATTGAAACAAAGACAGGCATCCCTGTTATTGCGACCATTCCGCGTTCACCATCTTTATCGCGACTGGCTAAAAAGAAAAATACGCCCAATCGACTATTGGCCTATGTTGATAATAACAGCTTAAGTTATGAAGCAATCAAAAGCCTGCGTACTTACTTAATGTTTGGCATGCCTGAGACAGGTAAGCTCGGTTATAAAGCGAAAGTGGTACTGATTTCAGGTGAGAGTCCAGGGGTAGGTAAGTCATTTATTGCTGCCAACTTGGGGGAAGTGTTTAGTCAATTGAACAAAAAAGTCTTGATTATCGATGCGGATATGCGTCTGGGCGAGATGCATAGACTCTTTAATCTAGAGCCAGATAATGGTCTCTCTGAACTACTAAGCGAAGGAAAAATAACAGAAGAAAGTATTGTCAATGCGATCCACCCTACCTCTACAGATCATATTGACTTTATGCCACGTGGTAAGCAGCCACACAACCCAGTATCATTATTGACTAGTGAATACTTCGAAGAAGTGATGGCACAGTTGGGTGCACACTATGACTATATTGTGATTGATTCGCCACCAGTTTTGGCAGCGTCTGACCCCATTGTATTGTCACATTATGCTGATAAAGTACTGATGGTCACGCGCTATGATAAATCCATCGAAGGTCAGCTAAATTATGCTATCAAACAATTGAACAAAGCCAATGTTCAGGTCGATGGCATCGTACTAAATGATGTGCAACAAACCAGAATGAGTAAGTATAGTTATCACTACAGCTATGCCTATGGTAATAACAAATAATTATTAAAAAATCTGCTGAGTATTAAGCATATGAATATTGAGCCGAACAATGAATTAAGGCCCAAAGAAAAAGCCAACTCTGCTGGTAAAGTACAGCATATGGTTAAGCAACTTTTAGCATTGCCGCGCTTGGTCAAAAAAAGTATTTTAACGTTTGCTGATTTTATTATGTCAGCATTGTGCTTATTTTTTGCTTTGTCGCTACGCTTCGGTTATATAGATTTACATATTCCGTTTTTTACTTTATGTCTATACGCTGCTATACCTGTCATCAGCTTACACATCATAGGATTCTACAAAGGCGTTGCGCGTGGCTTTTTTGATGCGTTGATGGGCCACGTCTTACAGCTTTTCTTTGTTTTGATTGTGCTGTATGAGTTGATATTATATTTAGATGTTTTGCCAACCATGCCACGTTCGGTGCCAATTCTATTTTTATTCATGTTCTTTATCTGGCTTTGGAATAGCCGTTTGACGATTAAAGAGCTGTTAACTCGCGCACAGAGTACAGGTATAGACCGTTATCAAGACACTACGGATCTTGATAATGTGGTCATTTATGGTGCAGGCCGCGCAGGACAAGAGCTTGTGGAAGGGTTGAGAAACTCGCATAAATATAATGTAGTGGCTTTTGTTGATGATGATCCACAGCTGACCGATGCTTATGTATTGGGTAAAAGAATCTATTCAGCAGAGGACTTAATAAAGTTGGTTGATGAGCTTAGTATTGCTCAAGTTTTTCTTGCAGTACCCTCTATTAGCCGTGCCCGCAAGCGCAAAATTATTGAAAAGCTTTCACATATCTCTATTAAAATAAAAGAGCTACCTAGTCTGCAAGAGATCGCTGATGAAAAAGTCACGGTTAGCCACATGCGTAAGATTGATATTTTAGACGTGCTTGATCGGCAAACCGTTGAACCAGATGAACGCCTATTGGCAAAAAATATTACTGGTAAAAACGTATTGGTAACTGGGGCGGGTGGCTCTATCGGTAGTGAGTTGTGCCGTCAAATTATCAAAAATAAACCAACTTGTCTGGTGTTATACGAGCTGTCAGAGTTTGCTCTTTATAGCATTCATCAAGAGCTCATTGCAAAACAGGCAAGCCATAGCGAATATCACAATATTCAGATTGTAGCTATCATTGGTAATGTCACTGATGAGCATAATCTTATGTGGATATTTCAGACTTATCATGTACAAACGGTCTATCATGCAGCAGCATATAAGCATGTGCCTATAGTCGAGCACAATCCATTCCAAGGGGTTATTAACAATACTCGAGGTACTTACCACTGTGCGCGCGCTGCTATTCAAACAGATGTAGAAACCTTTGTTTTGATATCTACTGACAAAGCTGTGAGACCGACTAATGTCATGGGTGCTACAAAGCGGTTAGCTGAGCTTGTATGTCAGGCATTAAGTTATGAAGCTGCCTCCATAAAGCCCGATAGCAAAACCTGTATCAGTATGGTTAGATTTGGCAATGTGCTAGGCTCATCAGGATCTGTGGTACCTGTGTTTACCAGACAGATAGAGCACGGCTTACCTATTACTGTTACCCATCCTGATGTCACACGTTATTTTATGACTATTCCAGAGGCGGCAAATCTAGTGATTCAGGCAGGTGCTATGGCGTGTGGTGGTGAAGTGTTTGTACTGAATATGGGTGAACCAGTAAAAATTGTTGATCTGGCTCAGCGCATGATTCATCTAAGTGGTTATGAAGTAAAAGACATTAAGCACCCTCATGGTGATATTGAAATCGTCTTTACGGGCCTTCGTCCTGGTGAAAAACTATATGAAGAACTCATAATTGGTGATGACAATGTGGAAGACACGGCTCACCCCCTTATAATGCAAGCGATGGAACACAGATTTGCTCTAACAGAGATAGAACGAGTATTGATAGAGATTTCAGAAAAGTCAAAACTACATGACGTTACATGGTTAAAAACGCAGTTTAGATATTTTGTAGCGGGTTATAATTCACAAGACAACTAGGAATATACAATGAAAAAGATACTTTTGGTCTTTGGAACACGTCCTGAGGCCATAAAAATGGCTCCTTTAGCAATAGCTCTAAAAACACTAGATAATGAATTCGAAACAAAAGTATGTGTGACAGGTCAGCATAGAGAAATGCTTGATCAAGTTCTAAATTTATTTGAGTTAGAGACAGACTTTGACTTAAATTTGATGAAACCTGGACAAACATTGGCTGATATTACCTCCGGTGTGTTACAGGGACTAAATAAAGTTTTTGATGACTGGGCGCCTGATATTATATTGGTGCACGGTGATACTGCCACCACTTTTGCTGCTTCATTAGCCGCTTACTATCATAAAATTGAGGTCGGTCATGTTGAAGCAGGTTTGCGTACGGGTAATATATATTCTCCGTGGCCTGAAGAAGCAAATCGTAAGCTAACAAGTGTACTAACGACGTATCACTTTGCGCCAACACAAACATCGTATGACAATTTAATTAAAGAAAATAACGACCCTATTAATATTGTTATTACAGGCAATACAGTGATTGATGCTTTGTTGACTGTTAAAGAAAAGGTTGAAACTGATCAGGACATGCAAGCAATATTTGCAAAGCAGTTTGATTTTTTAAATGCCAACAAGAAGCTTGTTTTGGTCACTGGTCATCGTCGAGAGAACTTCGGTAAAGGATTTGAAAATATTTGCTTAGCACTTGCTAATATTGCAAAGAAAAATCCAAATGTACAAATTGTTTATCCTGTACATCTTAATCCTAACGTACAGAAACCAGTCAATGAGTTATTATCAGGCATTGATAATATTAAACTGATTGAGCCTCAGGATTACCTACCCTTTGTCTACTTAATGAATAAGAGCTATCTGATTTTGACAGATTCAGGAGGTATACAGGAAGAAGCACCTTCTCTAGGCAAGCCAGTATTAGTGATGCGTGATACAACTGAACGCCCAGAAGCAGTGTCAGCCGGCACAGTAAAACTGGTAGGAACTGATCCTGTTGTAATCGAAGACTCAGTTATGGAACTGCTAGAAAACCAAGATTTATACAAAAAGATGACAGAAGCCCATAACCCATATGGAGATGGGACTGCGTGTCAACAAATTATTAATTTTTTGAAAAACGTCTAACATAATATAGGTGGTAATAGTCAATGAAAAACTCTCAATTTCGTCATATTTGTGTTATTGGTCTGGGCTATATCGGTTTACCTACAGCGGCTACCTTCGCTGCTCATGGGGTTACAGTCACGGGTGTTGATGTTAATGAATATGCAGTTGATATGATCAATCAAGGTAAGGTGCATATCGTTGAACCTGATTTAGATGCCTTGGTAAAAGAGGTAGTCGCTCAAGGTACGCTATCGGCACAAACTACACCAGTAGCAGCTGATGCTTACATAGTAGCAGTGCCAACGCCATTTAAAGAAGGTCACGAACCAGACTTAAAGTATATTGAGGCCGCTTCGAAAGCGTTAGCTCCTTTCTTAACTGCAGGCAACCTGGTCATTTTAGAGTCAACCTCCCCAGTAGGCGCTACCGAACAGATGGCTGAGTGGCTAAGCCAAGCCCGTCCAGACATAAGCTTTCCTCAGCAAGCAGGTGAAGAGGCGGATATCAGAATCGCACACTGTCCTGAACGTGTGTTGCCAGGTAAAGTGCTACAAGAGCTTATCAGCAATGATCGTATCGTAGGCGGTATGACAGAGGTATCTTCAACAGCATCGTGTAATCTGTATAAAGTCTTTGTAAAAGGTGAATGCATTACTACCAATGCTCGCACTGCTGAGATGTGTAAACTGACTGAAAACTCGTTCCGTGATGTCAATATTGCTTTTGCGAATGAGCTATCTATGATTTGCGATAAGCTAGATATCGATGTATGGGAGCTTATTGCCTTAGCCAATCGTCATCCACGAGTAAATATCCTACAGCCAGGTCCTGGCGTAGGTGGGCATTGTATCGCTGTAGATCCTTGGTTTATCGTATCTAAGACACCAGATGAAGCTCAATTAATTCGTACTGCTCGTGAGGTCAATGAAAGTAAGCCTGAGTGGGTCATCGCTAAGGTAAATGAAAAGGTTATTGAGTTCTTAGCGGACAACCCTACTAAGACTATTAATGACGTTACAGTTGCTTGTTACGGTTTAGCATTCAAACCTGATATTGATGATCTTCGTGAAAGTCCTGCTTTAAATATTACGAAGAAGCTAGCTCAACAAGGATTAAATATATTAGCAATTGAACCTAATATTGATGAATTACCTAAAGGTATGCAAGATAATATTAAGTTAATTGAGTTAGATGAAAGACATAAGGCAGACATTCACTTAATTTTGGTTGATCATAAAGAGTTTTATAGAGATGTTTTGACTGACTTACTATTGATTATAGATACTAAAGGCATATCATAGAATATGTTAAGAAAACATCTAGTTTATATAATAATAAATGCTTTCTTTATATTGCTTAGTGTTGGCTTGTCTGTATTTGGTCAAGCGTACGCTTTTTTTGTATATGCCCTATCTTTAGCATTTTTATTAGTGCAAGCTTTCAAGACTTTAAATTTTAAATCGGTGTTTTTTTGGTTCGTTTTAAGTTATATAGGATTGTTTTATCTATCACCATTATTCGAATTTGTATTTCCGGGAGAGGTTTTAGTAGGAAATGAGTCTACAGTTAAACTGTATAACTTTTTGAACATCATTTCAATTCATGTCTTCTGTACATTTTATTTTTTATTTTATAGAGAACGTAATACATCGAATTTAAAAATAGTTCTTAGTAGAAAAAATCTTACTTATGCTTTATATATTATGGGTGCTCTTACCATGATAGGAGCTATATGGATGTTTTTATCAGTAGGAGGTTTTGCAGCTATAAAATCTAGTCGTGTAGATTTGAAGTATGTACAAAGCGGAAAAGGATTTTCTTTATTGCTAACTTATTTTTCATCTACATTTTTTGTGTTATTTGGAATTTTGATAGCAAAAAAGAAATATAATATATTATATATTTTAATATTCTTAGTAATTTTCTCTATTTTAGAATTTATTTATTTTATATCTTTAAGAAATAGAACCATGATTTTGATGCATTTATTGGCAATAATTATGGGCATGATAATATCTAAGAATATATTTTTTAATGACTCTGCATATAAAAATATGCATGTACTTAATAAAATAAAAGTTTTACCTTTAGTGGTAGCTTTAACTTTATTAGGAGTGTTAGGTATTTTCGTAAGATTTGCTAGGGGGGTGTATTTAGAAGGTAGTGGAGAAATAGATATTTCATTAAAGCAAATGATAATTACCTCGGTGCAGTCGGGGGATATTGGTTATGCAAATATGATTTTAAGAGTGCTAGAATACACTAACGCTAATGATATTTATCTAAACGGGCAGTCATATTATCGGTTGCTTTTAGTTGTAGTTCCTAAGAGTATTTATAATCATAATATTCCAACTACAGACAGTCTTATTGGTCAAGAGCTTACAGGCTTAGATGTGATGACAATTCCGCCTGGTATATTTGGGGATGCTTATATAAACTTCGGATTGTTTGGGTTTGTCATGTTCATATTATATGGGACATTTTTGGGGGTTTTTGATCGAGCGAAAAAAATAATGATAAGTCACATGTTTTTTGCATTATCATTTACTCTTATATATCATTTTGTACGCGGCTCATTTGTCAATGTATTGATATCATTGATGGTAGTCTATTGTGGTATATACGTTACTAACAGAATTTTGAAGCCAAAATATATATGAATAATAAAAGAAATTTTCTCTTGATTGGAATCTCAGAGTTTTTCTCTAAGGTTGTTTCTTGGTTAACTTTGGCTCTAATTCCTTTTTTTACATCACCTGAAACTTATGGTGAGATTGTACTCTACTACTCAATAATTATATTTTTCGTGCCATTTTTCTTATTTGGGCAAGATCGCTTAATTCTAAGGAAAAATGAGACTCAGGAGTTGTTAAACTCGTTTGTCTTTACGTCATGTATTTGGCTCTTATTTAGCTGTTTATTTTTTTTATTAGATTACTTATGGGTCTCAGTTGCAGCTTTAATATTAACTTTCAATAAGATTTATTTGACATATCTTAGGTCTAGTGAAAGATTAAAAACTTTCGCTGTAAATAGATTTATTTACTCTATATCTAGGTTCTTATTAGTAATTACAATTGTATATTTCTTTTATAGCTTGAAGTCTTATATTTTTGCCGAAATATTAGCTGCATTATTAGCTACTTTACTAGTTTGTAGAATATTATTTAGTTCGGGATATACTATAAGTATTGATTATTTCGAAAGATTTAAACATGGGCTTCCTCTCATGCTCCATGGGGTTTCTTTATTCGGCATAGCACTAGTTGATAGGTTTATTTTAGAAAAGTATAGTAGTTTTACTGTGGTTGGAAACTACAGCTTTATATATATTTTTTCTTCGGGACTAATTTTCTTATATTCTATAATAAGTATTTTTCAGGAAAAAAAGATATATAAATCTGAAAGTAATGAAGAGCTTATTTCTTATTCTAAACAAACATTATTACAAATGTTTACTATTGGTATTGTAGGATCAGCTTGTAGCGTACTTCTATATTATTTTTTAATTAATTTTAATATAGTAAAGGAATATGGGTTTTACTTAAACGAACTGTTATTATTGATATTAGCACATTTGGTTCTACCTATATATTTGGTTTCAAATTATATTCTGATACAAAAAGGTAAATCAAAATACTTGCTGGGTTGTTCAGTTTTTGCTCTGATTATTAATATTATTATTAATTTTATGCTAATACCTGACTATGGATTAATAGGCGCAGTTTGGTCTACTCTGCTATCTAATATTCTTTTGGTTATATTAAGTGCTACTTTAAGCATCAGTGTTATAAATAGTAAAAAGCTATTATGATTTATTAAGAAAGAAAATAGAGTGAGTAACTGTGTCTAATGTTGTTTGAAACGTAATTTAATTGCTAATAGGATAAACAATGAACGCGATATCTTTATATAGAATTTCCAACTATTTATACAAAAAAAATGTACCTATACTACCATTATCGATTAAATACGCGAATTTTTTGATATTCAATAGCGTAATACCATATTCTGCTCAGATTGGTCAAGACTCTAAGTGTGCTTATGGTGGTATTGGTGTTGTTATACACTCTAAGTCAGTAATTGGTGATAAAGTGATAATTGGTCAAGGCGTAACGATTGGACGTCAATTAGATCCGGAAGGAGTGCCTGTTATTGGTAATAATGTCTACATATCCGCTGGTTCTAGAATCTTAGGTGACATTAAAATTGGAAATAACGTTATTATTGGCGCAAATTCGGTCGTAATAAAGGATGTACCAGATAATTCTATTGTTGCTGGCGTACCAGCGAAAATAATTAAAACAATAGACGTAGATATCTATGATTTATTAAGGAATATATACTAATTATGAAAGTAGCTTTCTTTCAGCCTTATTTAGCAAACTGGCGTATCGGATTTTTATCTCGTTTCATTGAGTCTACTCATCATTCTGTTACGGTATATGATGGTGGGTTTTCTAGTCATAAAGATGAGAAATCAGTAATAAACAACAGTACAAAACTTCCTGTCAAAAGGATGAAATCTCTTTCTCCTATTCTTAATATTAAAAATCAAAAATATCCATTATATTTTTCGCCGTTTCTTATTTTTAGCTTAATTAAGGATCGTCCAGATGTTGTCGTCACTGAAGGCGAGATTAACTTTATAAATAATATATCTATTTATACTTATTGCTCTGTTTTTAAAAAAAACTACGTTTGGTGGAGTCTAGGTAAGGTTAGAACTAGAAAAAAAACAGTGGTTAATCTTACACTTGACCCAATTGTAGACTTTCTTCTAAAAAGATCTACATGCGTTATGACAAGAACTTCTTGGGCTAAAGATTATTATATTAAAGAAAAAGGTATTCCTAGAGAGAAAATAATTGTTGCTCCCAATAGTATGGACGAAGTAAAAGCACGGGAGGAAGTAGATTATACTTTAGTTAATAAACTCAAAGCAAAATACGCAGGAAAAATAATTTTGTATGTTGGAGCTTTAACTAAAGAAAAGAAGCCTAAAGACTTAATTGATGCTTTTTCATATCTTAAAGCTAAACAGCTATTACGTGAAGATACTTACCTTTGGTTTGTAGGTGACGGTCCTGAAAAGAATGATCTAGTTAAATATGTTGAAAGCTTAGGCTTAAAAGAGTCTGTTATATTTTTTGGTAAGATATTTGATGGTGTAGGTAGTTATTTTGAATCTTCGGATATAGTTGTCGTACCCGGTCTAGGTGGGTTAGTGATAAATCATGCTATGATTTTTGGCAAGCCCGTGGTTTCACGTCTAGCAGATGGAACAGAGCTAGATTTAGTTGAATCGGGTGTGACTGGCTATCTTCTAGATAATAATAATATACAGGAATTGGCTTTAGCTATTAATAAAACTTTAGATCCTGATAATTTAGAGAGTCTATCTATAGCTGCAAAGAAGAAGGTTGATGAGTTTTGGAATATGCAGACTATGATATCTAGAGTAGAGGATTGTATTAACTTTAGCAAAAATTAATTATATAGCTATAGTTTATTGGTGTTTATTATGAGATTAAAAGCAAAGGCTAAAACAGCATTATCATTAGGTTTAACCAATTTAGCTAGAGTTGTGACCTATCGACTAGGCGTCAAAAGTGGTATCAATTCAGTAACTAGGTTAGAGTCCACGCTTCCTTCAGGCGCTTTTTTTGCTGATACTGACTTTCCTGTTGATATGGGTTTATCTGAGCCCCCTAGTCTAAAGGCTTTTGGCTATCTTCCTTATCGCCTAGAAGGAGATAAACCCAACTGGTTCTATAGTCCTTTGACTCAAAAGGTGTTTAAAGATGTTGAGACAGTATGGTATAAAATCCCAGATTTCAATGATGGTGTCGGTGATATCAAAGGCGTATGGGAAGCATCAAGGTTTGATTGGCTAATCAAATTCGTGGAGCATGAGCGTGAGCATCGAGACGGTAATTCTTTAGTTATCTTGGATAGCTGGCTTAATGACTGGTGTGAAAAAAATCCAGCCTATTTAGGGCCAAACTGGAAATGTGGACAAGAAGCTTCGATTCGAGTGATGCATATCATCACCGCATTAATTGGTTTAGACAAACTTGATAGCATTAAGCCTAATATATTTGGTTTACTAGAAGCTCATCTAAAACGTATTGCACCTACCTTAAGTTATGCAATCGCTCAAGATAATAACCACGGCACATCCGAAGCCGTAGCGCTATATATCGGCGGTGCTGTTCTAAACGAAATGTCACCAAGCAAAAGATATTTAGAATGGCAAAGTTTGGGTGAGAAATGGTTAGCTAACCGTGCTTGTAAACTCATTATGAAGGATGGTGGTTTTAGCCAATACTCTGTTAATTATCATAGAGTCATGTTGGATTCATATTGCTTGGCTGAAATAGTACGACGTCAGTTACAGCTGGCTCCATTTCCAAAAAAAGTATATCAGCGACTAACCAAAGCGACTGATTGGCTGTATATTTTGACTCAAGAAAATGGTGATGCACCAAATCTTGGGGCAAATGATGGTGCCAAGTTATTGCCTATTGGAGAAAGCGATTATAGAGATTTTCGCCCTACTGTGCAGCTAGCCAGTACATTATTTAATAGGCATAGCTATTATCAGGCTGCTGCATCTTATGATGAGGCCTTAAACTTTTTCACTATAGAAAAAATAAACAATAAAAAGTATGTTCTACCTAGTAAGTCACAGCACTTTGCTAACAGTGGATTTATCACTCATCAAAATGATCATTTTTTTGTTTGTTTCAAGATACCTCAGTTTAAATTTAGACCCAGTCAATGCGATGCACTACACTTAGATTTATGGTTTAAAGGTGATAATGTGTTACGTGATGGTGGTACTTATAGCTATAACACCACTACAGAAGACTTGGATTACTATTCAGGTGTAGAGAGCCATAATACCGTTCAATTTGATAATCACTTACAAATGCCTAGATTGAGCCGTTTTTTATTTGCGTCTTGGTTAAAGCCATTATCCATAAAGTACCGCAAAAGTAAGTTTTCCTCTAGTTATAAAGATGAATGGCAGTGTCAACATTCTCGTTCAGTAAAAGTTAAGCAGCAGCAGATAGTAGTCACGGATGATGTCCAAGGTTTTGAAGATCAAGCTATACTACGTTGGCGCTTAATGCCTGATAAGTGGGTATTGCAAGATAATGTTTTAAGTAATGGTAAAATTGCTATAGAGATCTACTCTAAAAATTCACTTGTAATCCGTGTGGTTGAGGGTGAAGAGTCAAGATATTACTATCAAAAAACAACTTTACCTGTCCTAGAGGTGAAAGTTATTGAGCCTTCTACAATAGTTACAACAATTAAGGACATCACATGAAAATACTATACTTCCATCAGCATTTCTCCACCCCTAAAGGGGCCGCAGGCATACGTTCTTATGCTATGGCGCAGTCATTACTCAAAAATGGTCATCAAGTGACGATGGTTTGTGGATCATTTGGCAATGGTCAAACAGGACTAACTGACTCCTTTGTCAACGGAATGCGCCGAGGAGAAGTAGAAGGTATTGATATTATAGAATTTGAGTTGTCATATTCAAATGATCTAACTTTTGCACAGCGTGTCTCGTTATTTTTGAGCTTTGCCTATAAGTCTGTCAAAGTGGCAATGACTGAAAAGTACGATTTGATATTTGCAACGACAACACCTCTGACAGCTTCTATTCCTGGCATTGCCGCAAAATGGTTACGCCGAAAGCCTTTTGTATTTGAAGTCAGAGACTTATGGCCAGAGTTGCCTAAGGCAATGGGTGTAATCAAGAACCCTATTATACTTTGGCTAATGTCTGTATTGGAGTGGGTCTCTTATCATTCAGCAGATCGTCTCATTGGACTATCTCCGGGTATTGTTGACGGTATTGTCAGTCGTGGTATCGATAGAGAAAAAGTCGCTACGATACCTAATGGTTGTGACCTAGATATTTTTGCTATTGAGCCAGATGGTTGGCGTCCTGAAAGCGTAGCAAAAACAGACTTAATGGCTATTTTTACTGGTACTCATGGCTTAGCAAATGGATTAGATGCTGTTATAGAAGCAGCTTCTGAGCTGCAAAATAGAAATCAGCAAGAGATCAAGCTAGTCCTCGTTGGTAATGGCATGAAAAAAGCAGCTTTGCAAAAAAGAGCGCAAGAGTTAAAACTTTCGAATGTTGTCTTTCATGATCCTGTAGATAAAACTAGGCTTGCAGGACTAATGTCTGAGGCTGATATTGGATTACAGGTTTTAGCAAACGTCCCTGCATTTTACTACGGTACTTCACCTAATAAGTTTTTTGACTATATTGCTGCGGGCCTACCAGTCTTAAATAACTATCCAGGTTGGCTAGCTGAGCTTATAAAACAAGAAGATGCTGGATATTCCGTTAGCCCAGAAAGCCCTACTCAGTTTGCTGATGCTTTAGAGAAAGCTGCTTCGAATCGTGAAAAATTAAAAAAAATGGGTAAAAATGCTCAGTTACTAGCCAAACGTGAGTTCGATAGAGCTAAGCTTTCACAAAAATTTAATGATTGGGTTACTGGAGTAACAAATGCTTAAGCGCCTTTTCGATATTGCAGCGGCCTCAAGTGCGCTGGTGGTGTTAGCCCCTGTATATGCAGTGACGGCTTATAAAGTAAAAAAGAATTTAGGATCACCAGTAATATTTCGTCAGGTGCGTCCGGGGTTGCATGGTAAGCCGTTTGAGATGCTAAAATTTCGCTCGATGAAAGATGCGACAGACGAGCAGGGTAACGAGCTGCCAGATAGTGAGCGTCTAACCGATTTTGGCAAGCGTCTACGTGATAGTAGTTTAGACGAGTTGCCTGAGTTATGGAATGTCATCAAAGGCGATATGAGCCTTGTGGGTCCACGTCCATTATTGATGGAATATTTGCCATTATATGATGAAGAGCAGAAGCGCCGTCATCAAGTACGCCCCGGTATCACAGGTTATGCACAGGTGAATGGTCGCAATGCCATTGGCTGGGATGAGAAATTTGCGCTGGATACGTGGTATGTGGACAATCAATCACTTTGGTTGGATATCAAAATTTTAGTCAAAACAGTCAAGAAAGTAGTGATTAAAGATGGCATCAGTGCAGAAGGTGAGGCGACGATGCCAAAATTCACAGGTAACCTATCAGCTGAGCCAAGCCATGCATAACATATATGCGGTTTATGGTGCGTCTGGTTGCGGACGCAGTTTGATGCCCGTGGCTGCTATGCAATTGGCGCGAATGGGCATTAATGGTCAATTGATTTTTATTGATGATTCTTTAGATGAGTCAAGTGAAGTCAATGGCTATGTTGCCATGAATTATGATATGTTTAAGGCACTAGATTCCAATAAATATGTACTCATTGCGATTGCAAATAGCACTATTCGCCAAAAACTTGCTGATAAATTGTCTGATGATCTCATATCACTATGGTCAGTGGCTGGTGATAATACCTTGATTATGGATGAAGTAAAAATTGATAAAGGTAGTGCGCTTAGTCCCTTTGTTACCATTGGCGCTAATGTCACCATAGGTAAATGTTTTCATGCCAACCTATATAGTTATATCGAGCATGACTGTGTCATCGGCGACTATGTGACTTTTGCACCGCGTGTCAGTTGTAATGGCAATATCCATATACATGATCATGCTTATATTGGCGCAGGTGCCGTCATTAAACAAGGTACACCTGATAAGCCATTAGTCATTGGTAAGAGGGCAATCGTAGGTATGGGCGCCATCGTGACCAAGGACGTGCCTGCGGGTGCAGTGGTGGTAGGTAACCCTGCACGGCCTATCATTAAAAAATAATATTATTTACAGTAGACAATCCTTAGTCACTATCATCGAGAGACATATGCTAAATTCATTTTTTTCACCATGGCCAAGTTTTACCCAAATCGAGGCCGATAAAGTCAGTCAAGTATTGTTATCTAATAAAGTCAACTATTGGACAGGACAAGAAGGCCGTCAGTTTGAAAAAGAATTTGCCGAATGGGCAGATTGCGCTCATGCAGTGGCGGTCAGTAACGGAACGCTAGCACTAGATGTGGCATTAAAAGCGCTAGATATTGGCGCAGGCGATGAGGTTATTGTCACGCCGCGTACCTTTATTGCCAGTATTTCTTGTGTGGTCAACGCAGGTGCGACCCCTATTTTTGCTGATGTGGAACCTGATACAGGAAATATTTCACCTAAAACCATCAAGGCAGTATTGACTGAGAAAACCAAAGCGGTCATTTGTGTGCACTTAGCAGGTTGGCCTTGTGACATGGATGGTATCATGGCACTGGCTAATGAACATGACTTGTATGTGATTGAAGACTGCGCTCAAGCACATGGCGCGCGTTATAAAGGTCGTAGTGTGGGCAGCATTGGTCATATTGGTGCTTGGAGTTTTTGCCAAGACAAGATCATGACCACAGGTGGCGAGGGTGGTATGGTTACCACAAATGATGAGCAATTATGGCGCAAAATGTGGGCTTATAAGGATCATGGTAAAAGCTACGCGGCCGTTTATGAAACTGAGCACCCACCTGGTTATCGCTGGTTACATGAAAGTTTTGGTACCAATTGGCGTATGCCTGAAATGCAGTCTGCTATTGGCCGCATCCAACTGACACGTATGAATGAGTGGACAGCTAGCCGTACGGCGAATGCACATGCCATCTTAGATGCATGCTCGCGCTGGGCGGATAAAGGTTACTTATCTGTACCACGTCTAGAAGATAAGCCTGATTTTGCAGACGCTAAGCATGCTTATTATAAATTGTATGTGTACACAAAACCTGAAAATTTACCAGCCAAATGGGATCGTGATGCCATTATCGCTGCGATCAATGAGCAAGGTGTTCCGTGTTTTTCTGGTTCTGCTTCTGAAGTATATTTAGAAAAGGCGTTTGATAATACAGGATTGCGTCCAGAAACCAGATTACCAGCGGCGAAACATATGGGTGATATCAGCTTGATGTTTTTGGTACATCCAACCTTAACAGAAGAAGAAATTGCCCAGACGGTTGCAGCTTTAGATACTGTTCTGGACCGTATTGATGCAGATGCGTCGGCCAAAGAGTAATTTATTAAGACTTATCTATTCTAGATAAGTAGCCTTTATAAAGAGTAGATAATGATGTCTGAACAACGCAAGTACAAGCAGCTGAGTGTGTTAGTCGGAGTTGGCATGATTTCCATGTTGGCTTCCGCGCAGAATTTGTATATGAATGACATGAAGCTCAAGTCAGAGCTTGAATGGCTCAACGCGCAAGGGGTCACTCATATTAGCACCAGTACGTGGCCACTTACTGCTAACGAAATCAATAATGCATTAACAGCAGCCCAAGTGAAGACAGACACGCAGCAAAAAGTGCTGCAATCAGTCCGCAATATGCTTGCAAGTAATCCTAACTCTTTGGTCAAAGCAGAGGTAGATGCATATGCGCAAACTGATCGTCAGCAACTCCCCCAAACCTTTGCTGATGATCATTTGGCTGGACAAAAGGTGTCAGCAGCACTGAGCTTAAGTGAAGCCGACTGGGAAATGAAAATCCAAGCTAATTTGAAAAATGATAGCTTAGTTGAAGATAGCAATGACTTGAGCTTTGAAGGCTCGTATATTACAGGTAAGGCTGCTAATCAATGGCTCATAGCAGGTCAGATCCCAACATGGTGGGGCCCTGGTACAGATGGTAGTTTGATTCGTGGTGATGGTAGCCGTCCGGTGGTTGGTCTGACTATGCAACGTGATGAGCAGAGTGCGCCAACCTCACCATATCTATCATGGGTTGGCTCATGGCAATATCAGCTGTTTGCAGGCCAGCTTGATGATTATGAGGCTGTTCCAGAGGCGAAGTTGTTTGGGGCTCGCTTAACGGCTAATCCTTTGTCATGGTTAGAAGTTGGCGCATCTCGAACCTTTATGTGGGGCGGAGATGGTCGTCCAAGTAGTCTTAGCTCTTTCGGTGACGCGATATTGGGTACACGAGATAATGGCGACACAGGTAAAGAAGACCCTGCTAACCAGCTCGGCGGCTTCGATGCGCGGGTGAATCTGGCATCCTTGGTCAATGTGCCAGCGTCAGTTTATGCTCAGTATGTGGGTGAGGATGAGGCGGGTGGCCTACCAGCTAAAAACATGTACTTAGCCGGCGCTGACTATGCTTCAGAGGCTTATGGTATGCCATATCAGCTTTATGCAGAGTATGCAGATACTCGTACCAGTGGTGAAGTGCTAGGTATATCCTATGATCATAGTACCTATACCGATGGCTATTATCAGCAGGGCTATCCGATCGGTTATTCTTTAGGTGGTGATGCAGAAAGTATTTCTGTCGGTAGTAAGGTCTGGCTGAGTAACAATGACTTTTTACGTGCCAAATTACAATATGCCAAAGTTAACCAGTCAAACGAACCGATCAACCATGCATATCCAAAAGCGGATAAGCTCAAAGTGATTGATGTAGAGTGGGCGCATCAGCTGCAGCCGAAAACCTTATTGACCACGCGTTTATGGGGTGTAGACGCAGATAATCGCTCAAGTGACATTGGTGCTGGAGTAGGGCTTGAGTGGCAAAGCTACTGAAAAAGATAGCATCACGATATAAAACATAAAAAAGGACTTGTCTTACAAACAAGTCCTTTTTCATTGGGTGACCGATCAGGAGACAGTATTGATGACGCTTATGTCTGGCATCGGAGGCAAATCATCTAAGCTGCGTAGCCCAAAAGCATCTAAAAACTGTGGCGTGGTGTGGAGCAGGGCAGGATGACCCAAAGTCTCCTTATAGCCATTTTCCATAATCCAATGTTTATCAAACAGCTGGCGCAAGATATTGCTTGATAAGCTGACACCGCGTACATGCTCAATGTCACTACGGGTTACAGGCTGCTTGTATGCGATCACGCTGAGTGTCTCAAGCACGGCTTGGCTTAAGCGTTCTTGGCGCTGCGGAAAAATACGCTGGATAAGGTAGCTATACTGATTGGCAATCTGTAGTCGATAACCGCTGGCGGTCTCAGTCAAGTTAAGCACACCTTCGTCTAAGCGTGACTGTAGTGTCTTTAATGCCGCATTGAGCTCAGACGTTGATATAGACAAGTGTTTCTTTAGTGCGTTTGCAGTGAGCGGCGCTTCTGAGGCATGTAACAATACCTCGATATGTTTGCTGATGGTGTGTATGTTTGGCTTATCTACATCCATGATTGTGGTATGCTCCTCAAAGTCATGATGAGTTATAAAGGGGGAGGGCAAGCGCCTTGAAAGTGATGTGCTATCGCCTATAAACATAAGCCATACCCTGCTAGGTGGACAACCATTCTAAGCGCAACTGATTCATATCTAGAATGGCCACAGACTCGTTTTCAGCACTTTGTGCCAGTCTCTCATCATTGTCTACAGCATTTGGCCTCGCTTGCGTCGTTGCTATGACACCGACCAGCTGCCGTTTGATCAACTCTAGTACGGCTACAAAGCTGACCACCACACCCATCTTGCCTTGTGTTCTATCCAGTAGCGCATAAAAGTTTTGAGCGCCATCTGTGCTCAGCTGGCGACTGATGCTGGCAATACGGTCGGCGAGTGGTACTGCATCTACCTTGACGTTATGCATGTGGTAATTGGGCTGCAATTGCATTTTAAACAGACTGTCAATCAACAGCGTCGGAGAATAGCTTGGCAGCTCAGCATGCATGGCCTGTTCGTCGGGCATGCTGGTTAGCGCCACAAACACATCACGCTCAAGACGGACTAAATTGTCCAAACGCTGACTAACGGCTTTGATTTGGGCATAAGCTTCTAGCCGTTCAATCAGTTCGGCTTTGGGATCACGCTCGTTAGTCGGGGTTTGCTTTGAAGGCAATAGCAATTCTGTTTTGATGGCAATCAAGGTAGAGGCCATCAATAGATAGTCACCGGCCAACTCAAAATGCTCATGATCCAAAGCGCTAATATAGGCCAGATATTGCTCAGTAATGGGCAATATGGGCATTTGAGTCAGATCAACATTATTTTTTTTGACCAAATATAATAAAAAATCCAGCGGCCCAGCAAACTGCTCCAGCCAAATGGCAAAGGCTTGTGGCGGTACATATAGGTCATCTGGCAAATGTTGGACAGGGGTCTGGTAGATACGAATAGTGGCAGTATCAAGGACATCCATACTATTTAAGGCTCCTGACGGACTGCTAAAAATAAGCCTGCGCCAATATCTACAGTGTGGCATAGATATCTGCTATCGGTTTTAAATGCGGCTAAAAACACCTCAACTTGCGTACTGTGAGAAATGACATTGTCTACGACAAGTACGCTGCCCATGCTCAAAGATTGATGCAAATACTCAATATAAGATTCATAATATTGACGCTCAGCATCTAAAAAAATTACATCAAATGGCTGGTGATTTTGTTGTAAAAACACCAAAGCGTCTTGCACCTGTAGCTCTACAAGAGCATCTAATCCTACCGCCTGTAGATGCTCTTTGGCAATTTGACTACGCTGCTTATCAATATCTAACGATATAAAACAAGCATTACTGTGCTGGCGTAATGCATATGCTAGCCACAGTGTCGAAAAACCAGTCGACGTACCGATCTCTAGCACCTGTTTTGGATGCTTCATCATAACCAAACTGGCCAAAAACTGTGCCGCCTCTGGTTCTAGATGGCGATGACGATCCAGCCGATCGGTTTGTATGGCATCATAAGATTTGTCAGCCTCGTATAAAGACTGACAATAAGATAAAAACTGGCTTTGATCAAAAGTTGACATGATAAGCGGTAATGAGGACTGTCGTTACTTAAGTTTCGCTAGCGGACGAATACCAATGGCACGGCGCGCTTTATCCAATTGCTTACGGCTATGACGACGGGCTTTATCTGCACCCATTTGCAAGATTTCTTCTAACTCTTTCGGGTTATTCATTAACTCCTCATAACGCGCGCGGAAAGGGGCAATCTCGTTATTGATTTGTTGGAACAACTGCTCTTTGGCATCGCCCCAACCAATACCGGCGGCAAACTGCGCGCGCATATCCGCAATCTCGCTTGGCGTGGCAAAAGCTCTGTAAATTTCAAATAGAGTAGAGGAATCAGGGTCTTTGAGCTCACCAGGCAGTTGCGAGTTGGTAACGATTTTCATCACCGCTTTTTGTAGTTGTGTCTCTGAGCTGATCTGTGGGTTCATATCGCCAAATAGCGGAATGGTATTGCCATAGCTTTTGCTCATTTTGCGCCCATCAAGGCCAGTCAAAAGCGGCATCTCATCATCGACCACCGCTTCAGGTAAGGTAAATAGATTCTTATAACGATGGTTAAATGTTCCTGCGATATCACGTGCCATCTCAACATGCTGAACCTGATCACGACCAACTGGCACGTGAGTGGCGCTAAACATTAAGATATCTGCCGCCATCAAGACAGGGTAGTCGAATAGCCCCATAGTGATACCTTGATCAGGATCAACATCCTCTTTTTCCATATTAGCATCGACCGCTGCTTTGTAGGCATGAGCGCGGTTCATAAGGCCTTTAGAACAGGAGCAGTTCAATATCCATGCCAGCTCTGCAATCTCTGGCACATCGGACTGGCGATAAAAAGTCACGCGCTCAGGGTCGAGACCGCACGCTAGCCAAGTGGCGGCGTTAGCTTTGCTCGATGCATGAATGATAGCTGGATCGTGACACTTCACAATACCGTGATAGTCTGGTAAAAAGAAAAACGCCTCATTATCACTGTTTTGAATAGATTTGATAGCGGGGCGAATCGCACCGACATAATTGCCTAAATGCGGTATACCTGTTGGGGTGATGCCAGTGAGAAAGCGCTTATGGGTGGCTGCTTGTCCAGAACTGTGATTGTCGCTCATGAAAAATCCATTGTTTTGTTTGTCAAATTATTATGAATACGTGACTAAAAGTGCAAAATAGCAGCCATAGAGTATAGCAAATTTTATCAGCTCTTTTGAGAATAAAAGTTTACTTGTAGACACCAGTACGGCCATTTGGCCCATGTTTAAAGCGGCGATGAAACCACATCCATTGAGTGGGGTCAATGCGAATCAAGCTCTCTAAAATCTCATTAACTCTTGTGGCATCAGCGACTTCATCAGAGCTTGGATAGTTTTCAAGCTGCGGGGTAATGGTTAAATGATAGTGCGGGCGCTTGCCACTGGGTAGATTATCGGGCGTTTGCCGATAGGTATGCAGTGCCATAACGGCAGGTGGGTTGCTCTTGTCACCCAGCTTGGCCAGTCGCCTTGATGCGGTGATGGTGGCGGCAGGTACACCGAAGAACGGTGCCATCACCCCTTGTTTAAGGCCATAGTCCTGATCAGGAGAGTACCAAATCACATGACCTGACTTGATCGAATTAACCAAGCTGCGCATATCGCGGCTGGATATTTGTTTGCCGAAAATGCGTGTGCGGCTATTGTAAATAAACCATTCAAGTAGCGCGTTGTTTTGCGGGCGATACATGCAATCAGTGGCAAAAAACTGTGTGCATAAGCGGCCACCCAGATCGAGCAAGGTATAGTGAGCACCCAACAAAATTACGGGGCGCCCTTCATTTTGAGCATTGATCAAGTGCTGTAAACCTGAGATGGAAAAGGTGCGAGTAAAGATATTGGGGCGAAACCATGCGCATAAGGTTTCAAAGACACCGATGCCTTGATTCACAAAGACTTGCTTGGCCATCAATTCACGTTCAGCTTCTGGCCTTTCTGGAAAGGCCAGTTTGAGATTGATTAAGGTATCACGGCGGCGCGACCCTGCCCGTTTATAAATCACAATACCTAAGTATCTACCCAAAAAAAATTGCGCACGCAGGGGCAAATATATCAGCGGCAAGATCAATCCCAGCATCAGCCAAACCCCCCAGTATTTGGGCAATAAAAACTGCCACTGAAAGGGCTTTTTTTCTGCTTGCACCGTTTGCTTGTGCGTCTGCGTGATACTCGGGGTACCTGCGGCAATTGGCGGTGAGGGTTGGTCGTGAGATGATTGATGCTGTGTGGTAGCTTTGCTGGGATCGAATTGTTCGGGCGCTTTCATGATGTCCTTTTGTGGCACAGTGATGGCATCGCGGCCAATGATAAAACGTTAGTAAGATGATGGGGTAGTGTGCCTAACTTTGCAAGTCATCAGTGCAGGCTTTGCTGACCGGAGCGGTTTTCAATCTCTACTTTGAAGGTCTTATTCTATTTTTGGCAAAAAGCATCATGCACAAAAAAACCCCACAAGCTGCAAACAGCATATGGGGTTTTTTGATTGCCTTGGCGGTCTGGGTTGATAAATAACAACCCAGACCGCCCATAGCAAATTAACGTTTTGAGAACTGTGGACGTTTACGTGCTTTACGTAGACCCAGTTTCTTACGTTCAACTTGACGTGAATCACGAGTAACAAAACCAGCTGCTTTTAGAGCAGGTTTTAAAGTCTCGTCAGACTCGATAAGCGCGCGAGTGATACCGTGACGGATAGCACCAGCTTGACCATTAATACCGCCGCCAGCGACAGTGATGTAAAGGTCATAATCGTTGCCTGAATCAAGCAACTCTAGTGGCTGACGAACAACCATGCGTGACGTTTCACGGCTGAAGTATTCATCAAGTGGCTTACCGTTAACAACGATGTTACCAGTACCTTTTGATAAGAATACGCGAGCAGTCGACGTCTTGCGGCGACCAGTTCCGTAATTGCGTTCCATAAGTGACTCCTTAGATGTCTAGTTCTTTAGGTTGCTGAGCGGTATGTGGATGTTCAGTACCCGCATACAGTTTCAGCTTCTTGATCATCGCATAGCCAAGAGGACCTTTAGGAAGCATACCCTTAACCGCTTTGTGTAGAACATCTTCAGGCTTATGTGCAATCAGCTTGGTGAAGTTGGTTTCTTTGATGCCGCCTGGGTAACCGCTGTGACGATAATATTTTTTATCTTGCGCTTTTTTACCCGTTACTGCAATTTTGTCAGCATTGATAACGACAATAAAGTCACCAGTGTCAACATGCGGGGTAAAAGAAGGCTTGTGCTTGCCGCGTAAGCGGAGAGCGATTTGGCTAGCTAGGCGACCAAGGGTTTTGCCGTCAGCATCGACAACGTACCAGTCATGGGTCACTTCAGCTGGTTTTGCACTAAGTGTTTTCATGATAAAACCTTAAATTTAAAATTTATTGAGAGTTTAGCTGGGAACGGGGCTCTCAAAAAACAGACTGCACATTATAAGCAGTAGCGAATGCGGTTGCAAGCTGCATTGGGGGTTTATTTTGCCTACTGTACATTAAACAGCCATGTTTGGTAGGTTTTTACGCTTTTTGGGTGTGGGCTGCCTGATTATGACGATGATAAGCAATAAAGTCCAGCAACAACTTGCCCAACTTTGGTTTGTTTGAGGCGTACTAAATCGCTAAAGCCTTGATTGTTGAGCATGTCTCGACTGTGCGCGGTCCATGCTGTCAGGTATTCGTGCAAATCTTTATCAGCCTCTAAATAGATCAGCGTGGTTTTACTTAGCAGTTGATGAGACAAAAGAGCGGTCAGAATCGGCTGCCATAAGTCATAGGCATAAGGTGGATCGATAAAAACCACATCAAATGGCTGATTCAGCTGTGCATCCTGAGCGATGACGTCTTGAGCATTGCCGCAAACGATGCGGCGGTGCGTCTCATTTAGGCGCAGTAATTCAGCACTTTGCTGCAACTGTTGGCTTTGAGCTGGGCTGGCTTCGATAAATGTACAGTGGCGCGCGCCGCGTGAGAGCGCTTCAAAACCCAGTACGCCACTACCTGCGCAGGTATCGAGTACCAGCGCATCATGCATGTCAGCCAGCAGCCAGTTAAACAACGTCTCACGCAGACGGTCTGGGGTAGGGCGCAGGCCATCTGTATCGATAAAGCTCACGCTACGCCGTTTGAGGTGACCGCCAATAATGCGTACGTCGCCCACGCTATTTGCTTTACGGTTGCGGCTTGGTTTGGCTTGGCGTTGGGCACTAGAGAATTTTTTCATAGACGATTTGCTCATAAGCGGTGTGGCTATTTGGGTGCTTCGGTAAATAGTGTTTGTAAATACATGCTCGACTTTGCGCAGGCTGAATGGGGTTTACGGATCTACTTCCTAATTACTGGCTTCTTGATTATCAGCTCCTTGATTATTAGCTTCCTGAGCCTCTGCATATTGACGGGCAGCATCGCGTGCGGCTTTGGCTTGTACTTTTTGCGCTTTGATGATTTTTAGCTCAGTCGCGCTGGGTGGCAAAATGGGATTGTCATGACGATCAAGCATCCAGTAATCAAACAACACCCGCCCAATGGGTGCGGCAGTGGTACTACCGCCGCCACCATTTTCAACCAATATGGCAAGGGCAATTTGCGGATCATCAACGGGTGCAAAGCCATTAAACCAAGCGTGATCCCAATAGCGTTTGTCGATGTCATTTTTATTGTAGCGCTCACCTTGGGCGATGGATTTTACCTGTGCAGTGCCTGTTTTGCCAGCGATGCGATATTCGGGGGTGTAAATACGCCGCGCTGTACCATTTTTGACCGTTTCTTCCATGGCAGTTTGCATTTTTTGCCAGTCTGATGCCTGCCCATTATAAGCAATTTTGCCATCAGGAGCAGTAATCACCTCAACATCCGCAGCACCTTTGCTATGCTTGAGCAGGTGCGGCGTGACGTGTTGACCTTGATTGGCCATGATGGCGGTGGCATTGGCGATTTGTAGCGGTGTTGCCAAAAAATAGCCTTGGCCAATACTGACCGAAATGGTCTCACCGGGTAGCCAGCGTTTGCCGTAGCGCTCCTGCTTCCATTGCGGTGACGGCATGATGCCCGCCTTTTCGTTAGGCAAGTCAATACCTGTGCGGGAGCCAAAGCCAAAACGTATCATCCAATCATGCAAACGCTGAATGCCCATTTCATAAGAGAGCTTATAGTAATAAGTGTCGACCGACATGGTGATCGATTTTTTTAAATCGACCGTGCCATGACCACCACGCTTCCAGTCGCGAAAGCGGTGCGAATCGCCCGGTAAGCTAAAATAGCCGGGATCATAAATAGTGGTGTCCCAACTGCGCAGGCCATAATGAATGCCGCCCAAACCCTCAAACGGCTTGATGGTCGAGCCTGGTGGGTACATACCTTGTAGGGCACGGTTGTAGAGCGGCTCATCAGGGTCTTCTCGCAGAGCGCCGTAATCTTTAAATGAAATGCCTGATATAAACAGGTTGGGGTCATAACTTGGGTTGCTGACAAAGGCCAAAACATCGCCATTTTGGGGGTCAATGGCCACAATCGCGCCACGGCGACCTGCCAACTGCTGCTGTGCTATTGACTGCAAGCCGTAATCAAGGCTCAAGGTCAGATCATTGCCTGCAATCGCCGCTTTGGTATCAAGCTGGCGCAGAATATTACCATGCGCGTCAGTTTCTACCGTACGTTGCCCCGCTGTGCCGAGCAAAATGTCTTCGTAGGCGCGTTCAATGCCAATCTTGCCGATCAAGTCTGTACCAGCATAGCGCTTTTTATCAATCTGCTTACTTTCTTTGTCATTAATACGGCCAACATAACCGAGGACATGGGCAAACAGCTCATCATGAGGATAAGTACGCGTTGGCCGACTTTCGATGGTAACGCCGCGAAAAAAAGGCTTACGCTCGCTGAACTGTGCCACTTGAGTATCGGTTAAGTCGATTTTGATGGTGACAAGATCCTTTCTGGATTGGTCGATACGTGCCAAAATATCCGTCATGTCGGTATCGGTCAGGCCAAAAATAGGTGCCAGTAGTGCTAACGTATCTTCCGGGTCTTCGACGGCATCAGGGCTAAGCATGGCGGTAAAGACGGGCTGATTGTCCGCCAAAACGTTACCATTGCGATCGTAGATATAGCCGCGACTTGGCGGGGTTGATAAGTGCTTAATACGGTTGCTGTCTGCTTGTGCTTGGTATTTGTCATGCGCGTAGATTTGCAGGTAACCATAGCGTAGTAACAGTACACCCAATCCAAGAATAATAAGGCCGCCAAAAATCAAAATACGACGCGTAAAAATACGATCGACCCGTTCGTTGTCTGGGGTGAGGCGTGTAATCATATAAGCGCAGTACCAAGATGAGCGAAGATGAGTGACGAGTAGGGTGGTCGTCAAAACCATCAATAAAAATGGTTAGAATCCCAATTAAGTACAGAATTAGCGGTGCAGCGAACACAGTATAGCCCTGGACACTATGCCAACTTTGAGTATAACAGAATCAATATATAGGCGCTTCATATAGAAATTTAGGGAGGCTTGTTTTTGTTTATCAGCAGGGTACAAGATTATATTTTCTGTGCGGATTTGGTGAGTAAATGATACTCAAGTGTTGCCAATAACCGTGTTTATAGGGTCGCTTATATAGTGCCGCATATTGTTACGACTTAAGTGTGCAATGTCTGGTCAGAGTGTGCTAATAAATGGCAAGTATGTTAAAATCAGGCGGCTTTATTGGTCGGGTAGGTTAGAGACAACATAGAGCTAATATGGAGATATTTTTGCTGTATGAATGATTGATGGTTGTACGTTCAATCTTCGCATTTTGGTGCCAACTCAATGACGGTAGTAGCGATACTCGGTGGGTAAGTCCAAGCAAGTTATTGAAAGACAACGATTTAGGTGGGAGCAGATACAATCATGGTCACAACTTCAATATGGCAAATGCTCACTGAGCATCCAGAATTGACCATCCCGCCAGTGACCGCATTTGTCACATGGGTACATGTCTGGATGGCGCTAAAAATGCTGTTTTATCCCATTAGGTTTTGGGGCGTTCGCGTGCCTAACTTTCCTTTTTTTGGCCTGCCGGGTATCGGCTGGCAAGGGATCGTACCGCGTAAAGCTGGCAAAATATCAGGGGTTATTGTCGACCAGACATTATCCAAACTTGGCTCGCTTGATGAGTTTTTTAAGGCCATGGAGCCTGATCAGATGGCGGTGTTTATCACCGAGACGGTGGATGACAACCTCGAGCTACTAATCGATGAGATTATGTTAGAGCGTTCAGAGACGCTATGGGGCAATATCCCTTATGCCATCAAGCGCCGAATCTATCAACAAGCGCACGACGCGCTGCCCAAAATTATGCAGTCGTTGGTCACGGATTTGACCTATCATGTTGAGGATCTGGTGGATATGCGCCAGATGATCGTTAACAAGATGGAAAGTGACCGTCGATTGATGGTCAATATGTTTCTAAAAGTCGGTCAAAAAGAGATCAATTTTATTTGGCACATCAGCGCGCTGATTGGTCTGGTTTTTGGCATCATTCAGATGTTTATTTTTTTGGTGATACCGCAGCATTGGACAGTACCGTTTTTTGCGGCAGTGTGGGGGCTCTTAACCAATTGGATTGCCATTTGGATGGTGTTTAACCCTGTTGAACCGCGTCTTATTCCCTATATCAAGTTTTTTAGCGTCAGTAAGCGCTTGCCGTTTATTCGTTTAGAGTGGCCACATGTGGCGCGGTTTCGCTGGCAAGGCGGCTTTATGAAGCGCCAAGAAGAGGTCTCAGATGTGTTTGCAGGCATTGTGGTTCACGACTTGGTGACGGTAGAGAACATCATGAATGAAATGATGTATGGTGAGCGCGCGGCGCAAACGCGTGAACTGATGAAGTCGCACTTGTATCAGATTTTAGACACACCAGTGATCAGCACCACATTACGAGTGAGCCTTGGCCGCCGCGAATTTGGCCAATTAAAAAATACTATCATCGATAAGTCCATTACCGCAACCATGGTGCCGCTTCGTGATCCAGAGCTTAATGACAGCCGAGCCAGTAAGATTTTTGGTCTGTTTCGTGATCGCATTCGCGCGCTATCACCCAATGAGTTTCAAAATTTGCTGCGTCCAGCTTTTCGTGAAGACGAGCTCACATTGATCGTACTTGGTGGTCTGACTGGATTCTTGGCGGGCTGGCTGCATTTGGTCTTAGTATTTTTCCCCGCTACCCATTAGCCATAGACGACTGGACAATACGAGCCAAGCAAGCGTGCGACATATCAGCAAAAATAGGGCAGCAAATAATGCGCCCTTACTCTGCTTATTTCTTAAGTAAACTATGACCGTATTAAGGTAAACAAGGTTAGACCGTATGTTAATCACAGAATTGGGCTATTTTGCCTTACTGGCCGCCTTTGTATTGGCGATTTTGCAGGTCGTATTACCCACGGTGGGCATTATGCGCCATCAAGTGGCGTGGCAGCGTTTGGCTCCCAGTTTGGCTTGGGCGCAATTTGCCGCGATGCTGGTGTCATTTTTATCGCTGATGGCAGGCTTTTACTATAATGACTTTAGCCTTGTTTATGTTGCTCAGCATTCAAATACCTTGTTGCCTTGGTACTATAAACTGTCGGCGACATGGGGCGGTCACGAGGGGTCGCTGCTGCTGTGGATGACCATCATGGCCACATGGTGTGCTCTGGTATCCTATTTTAGCCGTGGTCTGCCGTTATCCATGCGGGCGCGGGTATTGGTGATTTTGGCAGGCGTGCAGATGATGATGCTGGCGATGCTGATTTTTACCTCATCACCTTTTAATCGTACTTTGCCCAATTTGCCAGTAGATGGTGCGGATCTTAACCCAGTACTGCAAGATCCCGGTTTGATCATTCACCCGCCGATGCTATATATGGGCTATGTGGGTATGGTGGTGCCGTTTGCTTTTTGTATGGCGGCGTTATGGTCAGGCCGCTTGGATGCGGTGTGGACACGCTGGTCGCGGCCGTGGACACTAACCGCTTGGGGCTTTTTGACCCTTGGTATCGCGCTGGGTTCATGGTGGGCGTATTACGAGCTTGGCTGGGGCGGCTGGTGGTTCTGGGATCCTGTTGAAAACGCATCATTGATGCCGTGGCTGGCAGGTACCGCGCTACTACATTCGCTGGCGGTTACCGAAAAACGCGGGGTGTTTAAAGCATGGAGCATCATGCTGGCGATTTTCGCATTTGCGCTAAGTTTGCTGGGTACTTTCCTTGTGCGCTCAGGTGTCATTACCTCAGTGCATTCATTTGCCGCTGATCCGACCCGTGGTATGGTGATTTTGGCTATTTTGGGCGTGATTGTCGGCGGCGGCTTGTTGATGTTTGCCATACGTGGTTGGCGTTTGACGGTTGAGAGTCAGTATAAGCTGATCTCACGCGAGTCCTTTTTGGTCATCAACAACGTTATTATTTTGATTTCCACCTTGGTCGTGTTATTGGGTACGCTATATCCCATCATCGCCGATGCCTTTAATTTGGGGCAGGTGTCTGTTGGCCCTCCTTATTTTAATGCCCTGTTTGTACCGCTGACGTGGCTGCTGCTACTGGCAATGGGTATGGGGTCTAATATTCGCTGGAAAAAAGATAAGCGTCCCTTGCTGGGCATCGCAATGGTAATAGGCGTGAGCGCGGCGGTGCTTGGGGCGGTGATTGCTTACTTTACTCATCCGTCTGACATGCTCAATATTGCTGTTTCGGTGGCGCTGAGTATTTGGGTGCTAGCATGGATGATATTTGATATCAAAGACAAAACCAAAAACGCACAAGGTTTGGGGTCTGGACTACGCCAATTACGCATGAGCTATTGGGGCATGCAGGTTGCACATATCGGTGTGCTAATGGCGGTGATCGGTGTGGCGTTTACCACCAGCCTAAGCATCGAACGTGATGTGGCGCTTGCTGAAGGCGATACCATTAACGTGCAGGGTTATGACTTTGAGGTTAAGGATTTTCATGATGTAAAAGGCAGCAACTTTGATGGTATTCAGGCGCAGGTAGAAGTTACCAAAAATGGCGCACCAGTAGCCACGTTATATCCTGAAAAACGTACCTATGTTGTCAGTATGATGCCAATGAATGAAGCGGCCATCGATGCCAGCTTGATGCGCGATGTGTATGTGGCGCTCGGTGAACCAATCGCTGATGGCAGCAACCAGTGGGCGGTGCGTATCTATGTGAAGCCGCTGATTCGCTGGATTTGGCTCGGCGCGATCATTATGGCGCTGGGCAGCTTAATCAGTATGCTTGATAAGCGTTACCGCATCAAAAAGACCAAAGCAGATAGCACTGGTTTGGTCTCGCCGCTGTCCAAAAAACCTGTGATGGGGGAGCAATAAATGAGCGCACAGCAACACACACCCAATCAAAATGGACAACCGAACAACAATGGTCGCCCAGTGCAGAAAAATAAGCTGAAAATATGGTATTTGATTCCGCTGATTGTGTTTGCGGGCCTGTTTATCATGCTTTATATGCGGCTTGGCAAACCAACAGAGATTGTGACCAATACCGCGTTAGAGCGTCCTGTGCCTGCGTTTGAGCTCCCACTGCTTTCTGACACCACACGGACGATGACCAATAGTAATCTACCAGATCAACCGTTTTTGATGAACGTCTGGGGCTCTTGGTGCGCCACTTGTGTTATTGAGCATCCGTTTTTGATGACACTTGCCGATCGCGGTATCAACATTGTCGGGGTCAATTACAAAGATGAGATCGGCAACGCACTCAGTTATCTCAATCAGCGCGGCGATCCGTTTTCGATGTCTATTCAAGATTCTCCCGGTCAGTTTGCCCTAGATTTGGGCTTGACTGGTGCACCAGAGACGTTTGTGGTCGATGGTGAGGGTGTTATTCGCCAGCATATTATCGGTGAGATCAACGAGGTGAATTGGCAAGAACGTGTGGCACCGTGCATGATGGTACTCAATGAGGCCAACACAAATGCCACCAGCCCTGATGCCCAAACGCTTAAGGAGGCCTGTCAGTGAAGTTACTAGTTATCAATCGCGCTGATAGGGCACTAAGTGGGTCGCCCACACTGATGCCAACGCATAAAAGCATGCCATCTGTGTTAGCAGATATCGCTAAAGCGACGTGGCTGGCGCTCATAGGTCTGCTGATGGCGCTATTATTTAGCGTATCAACGTACGCTGCTATCGATGTCTATGAGTTCGATTCGCCGCAACAAGAGGCCCAGTACCGCGGTTTGATCGAGGAGCTGCGCTGCCCTAAGTGTCAGAATCAAAACCTTGCAGGCTCTGATGCACCGATTGCGCAAGATCTCAAACAAAAAACTTATGATTTGGTCAAAGACGGCCGTACCGATGGTGAAATACGCAACTATATGCAAGAGCGCTATGGCGACTTTATCAGTTATCGTCCGCCTGTACGCCCATCGACATGGATCTTGTGGTTTTTTCCGCCACTATTATTGATTGTATTGATTGCCGGTTGGTTTTGGCGCAGTAAGCGTCAGCAATTGGCCGCTAGCGGTCAAAGTAGTGCCGCACCAATGCCAGCACCAGAGGCATTGAGCGCAAAGGAGCAAGCAGAGCTGGATCAGCTGTTATCACGCTCGAATACCGTTGACCATGATATCACCAGCCCAGAGGATAAAAAATGACGCTATTTTCTACTGCGGGCTTATTTGTTTCCCTAAGCTTGTTGCTCGCTTTGCTACTTGCTGTAATTGTTATTGTGCCATGGTTACGTGCGCCGCGCACACAGTCGCGTACGGCGGACAATCAGTTGCTAGATATCAACGTGGCCGTCTTTCGCGAGCGCTTGGCTGAACTAAAAGTCGATAAAGACAGTGGCACCATTGACGACGCCCATTATCAAAATCAAAAGCTAGAGCTTGAGCGTCAATTGCTCGATGTTCAGCGGCAAGCGACACCAATGGTAACCCCTAGTGTCAAAAGCCGCATGATCGTGACTGTTTGGGTACCTGTGTTGGCCGCGATGGCTTATCTGTTGGTCAGCGACCGTACACCAGTATTTGAGCTGTGGCAAGCGGAAGACAAAGTCGGCAAAGTGGCTGATGACTTGTTAACCGGCCAAATTGATCAGCCACCTGCGTGGGCGATTGAAGATGGCCGTCAGCTGATTACCGCGATGCAGACCAATGTCTATCGTCATGCTGATGACCCTGATCGCTGGATGCGCCTATCAGAGCTGTTTTTATCGTTAGAATCCACCGATTCTGCCTTAGAGGCATTATCGCGCGCGTATCGTTTGTCACCAGATAATGAAGATATTGCCACCACCTATGCACAGGTGAGTTTCTTTTCAAACAGTGGCCAGCTGGATGCTACCAGCCGCCGCGTTCTACAAGATGTGTTGGCCACAAACCCTAATCATGAAGGCGCGCAAATGATCATGGCCATGGGTGAAGCTCGTGCCAGTAATTTTGATCAAGCGCGTGGCTGGATCAATCGTTTGCGTAGCAGCATTGCCGCCAAACCCGGAGACCACACGCAAGCTTTGAGTAGCCTAGATGAGCTCAGAGCCAACGTAGACAAGCAGCAGCAGCAAGCAGCGCAGGGTATCGATATCACTGTCAGTATCAACAGTAGCTTGTTGCCATTGGTTCAGGCGGACGATGTGCTGTTTGTCGCCATTCGTGATGTTAACGGCGGTCCGCCGTATGCGGCCAAGCGTCTGCCCATCAGTGTCATCAAACAAGGTGAGGCCAGCGTCAGCTTAAGCGACTTGGATGCCATGATGCCAGGACGTACCATTCAGTCTGCCCGTGCTGAAAAAACTCAGCTCGCTGTGGTGGCTCGCATCAGTCACAGTGGTACGGCGATAGCACAATCTGGCGACTTATCAGGTAACCCTGTGGTCATCAGCGCTGAGCAAAACCAAGTCAACGTTGCGATCAATCAGCAGGTGCCATAACCTGCTGAGGTAGGCGGCACTGTAAGGTCGCTTTTTTCAGCTATGTTTTTAATATCTCATATATGCCATAGCCTGATGATATGTTGATCAAAATCAATTGGGTGCGAGTCTACGCAATGGTCGTCTATGACTCCCCAATTCACTGGCAGTAGTAGGGCTTGCGCTAAAAAAACTTGAGCTTTATAGGAGCACAAGGTAAGGTAGTCGTGGCAATGACTCAAATACCAATCCACCAATCCCATTTATGAAGGAGAAGCGTACAATGATGCGTATTATTTTGCTAGGACCACCAGGCGCTGGTAAAGGCACTCAAGCCCAGTTTATCTCAGAAGCCTTTGATATCCCGCAAATCTCAACGGGCGATATGCTGCGTGCGGCTATCAAAGAAGGCACTGAGCTTGGTATGAAAGCTAAAAGCATCATGAATGCTGGTGGTTTGGTATCTGATGATTTGATCATCAATTTGGTAAAAGAGCGTATCGCCAAGCCTGATTGTGCCAATGGCTGCATTTTTGATGGTTTTCCACGCACCATTCCTCAAGCGCAAGCATTGGCAGATGCCGATGTAGCGATCAATCATGTGGTTGAAATCAGTGTTCCTGATGATGAAATCGTCAGCCGCTTGTCAGGTCGTCGTCAGCATCCAGGTTCAGGTCGCGTGTATCACGTGGTTTACAACCCGCCAAAGCAAGAAGGTATCGATGACGTGACTGGTGAGGCGCTTATCCAGCGTGAAGATGACAAAGAAGACACCATCCGCGAACGTTTGGCCACGTATCATGAGCTAACCGCTGCTTTGGTTGGGTTCTATCAAGAAAAAGCCAAAGAAGGTGCCGATGCGCCAAACTATGATAAATTTGATGGTACGCAAGATATCGAGGTAGTTAAGCAGCAAATCTTGTCAGCACTAAAAGGCTAGTTATCGATTGTAGCCAATAGAGGCGCTTATTAAAGACCCTGCTAATAAGCAGGGTCTTTTTGTGCCTGCTCATCAGGCCAGCGAGGGCTCATAAGTATGAATTAATGCCTTTTATCCTTGCTATCAATACAAAAAAGCCGCACATTGATCATCAACGTACGGCTTTTTTTAGCATTTATCAAATAGGCAGTTGGTAAAGACTGCCTATCTATTCATACTTATGCCAACATTTACGCGTTGCCTTGAGCGTCTACTTGGGCTTGCTGCTGGCTTTGTGCGTAGGCTTGGTCAAAGTTAACAGGCGCAAGTAGCAGCTGCGGGAAGCTACCACGAGTCACGATGTCGCTGATGACTTCACGCGCATAAGGGAACAACACGTTCGGGCAGTAGGCACCAAGGATTTGGCCGATTTGTTCTTCTGGAATATTTTTAAGCAAGAAGATACCTGCTTGATGCACTTCAGCGATAAAGGCAGGCGCGTCCGCATTTTTGGCGTTGACGCTCACAGTCAAAATCACTTGATAATGATCGTCGTCCAACTTTTCAGCATTGCTTGATAGGTTGATGTCCAGCTCAGGGTTCCACTCTTTGGTGAATACGTCTGCGCCCGGCACTTCAAGTGACATGTCTTTGACGTAAATGCGCTCAAGTGCCAATTGTGGTTGTGCTTGTTCTTCAGCCATGGTAATTCCTCAAATATAAAAAAGGTAAATATAAGCCAGTTATGATAATAACTATTGATCGATCCAGCAAGGTAAATAGGCGTTTGTTTGGCCTATGATACTTTGCCAAGCCATAATGTAGCAGATTAGCCTGCCAATAGCTCGTCAAGCTTACCTTGTTGGTTCATCTGATTCAATTCATCAAAACCGCCAACAAAGGTTTCACCAACAAATATTTGTGGTACGGTGCGGTAGTTGTTGGTCTTTTGCATGAGTTCTTGGCGCTCTTCGCGGCTCATGTCGTGCATACCAATCTCTTCATAATCCACGCCTTTTGATTTTAAAAGTTGTTTGGCATTTGAGCAATATGGGCAAATTGGTGTGGTGTATACTTTAACAGGTACAGTCATGATGATTCCTTAGTAAATGGTAGGTCGTGATCATTATTATGATAATAAGCGACATAAAGGTTGATAACCTTATGGCTTTCGTATCTTTACGTTGTCATACATATGATATAAAGCTGTGTTTGTGAGGTGGGGGTAGTGGTTATAAATTCAAGCGGGTACAGTCTGGCAGTTACAAAGGCTCACGTAATCACAGATAAACGCACAAAAAAAACACCACATCAGGTGGCGTTTTTTAATCATTCATATTTTATATAAGCAGGCCGATAAGTTTTATTTACTCAAATTGGCCTTGCCTTTGCCTTTAGCTGGCACGTCTTTAACACCCACAAGCGGCATACCACCTGCCTGCCAGCCGCCAATACCGCCCTCTAAGCGATAGACGTTTTCTTTACCGATCATCTGTACCGCAGCGCCTGCTTGTGCGCCCATATCACAGATGATAATCACAGGCTGCTCAATCGCACGTATCTCGTCTAAGCGGTCTTTGAATTCTGTAAACGGAATATTACGGCTACCGTTGATATAGCCTGTGGTAAATTTCTTTTTGGCGCGGATGTCGATCAGCTGCGCGTTATCAGAGTTCACCATCATGCTTAGCGTATTTGGCGATATTTTTCTACCGCTGCGTTTACTTTCGATGGTAAAAAACAATACGATAAGTACCGCTAAAATACCAAATAAAAACGGGTGGTTGCCCACAAATTCAAGCGCACGATCCAAACCATACCTCCAAAAAATAAGCGTTCTACCAGACCATGATTATGGTGTGATGTTTTTGAACAAGGCGCTATTATACCGATAAGGTCATCTATAGTAAACGTGCGATAAAATAGCGCCGATTATGTACCATAACGGGGACTAATAAGGTTTAGTGTCTGCTTCAGCTTGCAGGGTAACTAAATTTTCGACGCGGCGCTGCAGGACGTTGCCATCAGCCACAGCTTGCCACAGCGCACAGCCTTTGCTGTTGTGCGTGTGCTTGCAGTCACGGAACTGACAATCACCTGATAAGGGTGCCAACTCAATAAAGCCTGAAATGATGTCATCAGGGGTCAAATGCCAAATACCATATTCACGGATGCCTGGGGTGTCAACGATACCACCTTGAGTCAGCTCATCAGGGTTAAACGGTAACAAGCGGCTGGTGGTGGTGGTATGCTGTCCCAACTGCGAGTTTTCGGAGATGATATTGACGCTTTGAGCCGACTCGGGCAGTAGCGCGTTAATCAGACTACTTTTACCAACGCCTGATTGGCCAGCGAAGATAACCAGCTTATTATCGATATGGCGTTTTAGCTCGCCTAGGCCTTGTTGCTCATCGCTATCGGCGATGTTTTCAGGGCAGTCAACCGATGTCAAAACACTGTCATAGCCCAGCGCCGCATATTGCAGCAGCAAGTCATTGGTTGCGGCATAGGCCGCTTCGGTGAGCAAGTCGGCTTTGTTCAGTACCAGTAGCGGCTTGACGCCCGCGTGATGACAGACCACGAGGTAGCGATCGATCAAAGTCGGCGCAGCGGCAGGCAAGGGCGCAAAAACAATGGCCAAAATATCAACATTGGCGGCGACAGGCTTGAGCTTATGATAGCGATCAGGGCGCGAGACCAGTGAGGTGCGTGGCTGCATCGCTTCAATGCGGCCAAGCCCTGTATTAGGATCCGCAGTCCAGCGCACATGATCGCCAGTCGCCAACATAGGCAAATTGGTACGCGCATGACAGCGCCAAACATCGTCCAGTGCCAATGCTTGCCAAAATGGCTCAGGGTCGTTAGGAGCCACTTCAGGCTGCACAGGTATCACGGCAGGCAAACTGGTGACTTGGACTTCTAATTGCTTGCCGTAATGTGCCATCACGACGCCATCCATGAGGCTGTCATCAAGACTGTCTTGATTGGATTGTTGCTGCTTGTCGATGCGCCGAATCTGCTGTTTACTCAGTTTGCGTTGCCGGATTAATGCCATGGGTTGTGACCTATCATAAAAATATCTCTAAGTGTATCGTGAAAATTTGCTAACATACAGCCTAAAGCGCTTGCGTCAGGCAGGGGTTTTGTAATGTTTTGGCAGCGCTGCTACTGGTGCGCCTGAGCCTCAAACCATCAACGGCAGCTGTTTTGCTACAGCCGTGACCCCAGCCATTCAAAAAATATTGAGCATAGGATACTGTATGAGTACCACTGATCATCCCAACAAGATTAAAATCAAGCATCAAGGTAAAAAAGGGTTGGTATGGATTGATTTAGAGATGACAGGGCTGGACACGTTAACAGACGACATCATTGAAATTGCCACTATCGTCACTGATGAGGACTTGAATGTCTTGGCAGAAGGCCCAGTAATGGCGATTAAGGTATCCGACCGCGTCCTAAATGGCATGGATGAATGGAATACCAAGCAGCATGGTCAATCCGGTTTGGTAGACCGCGTCCGCCGTAGTACTGTCACACTAGCGCAAGCAGAAGCAGAAACCATCAAATTTTTAAGTAAGTGGGTCGATAGCGGCAAGTCGCCCATGTGCGGCAACTCGATTTGCCAAGATCGCCGATTTATGGCGCGGCAGATGCCTGAACTCGAAAAGTTTTTTCATTATCGCAACTTAGATGTGTCGTCGATCAAAGAGCTGTGCTTTCGCTGGCGTCCTGATGTGCTCAGAAGCTTTGAAAAAAATGGCAGTCACTTGGCACTAGATGACATTCGTGACTCAATTCGCGAGCTGAAACACTATCGCCAGCACTTTTTTAAACTGATTCCTTAAGACCAAGTTTTAAGGTCAGGATAATTGGGGCTTAAAGTCGGTGCTCAAAGCCAACCAAATCAAGTCGTTCTGGCTCGTCTTCGGCACTGATAACCGCTGCAATCACCGCGTCAACTTTTGGTTGGCGCGTTTTTTTGTCTGCAATGCGCCAGTCGCCAAGCACGTAGCGAATTTTGTCATTATTATCTCCAGCAGTATGACAGTCTGGACGATGGGTGTGGCCATGCAATAAGACGTCAGCGTGGGTAAGCACTTCATTCACTGCCATCTCATTAACATCCATGATATAGGCTGCTTTGGTCTGATTGTCTTGCTTGCTCTTTTTACGCATATTATCAGCAATAGCCAAGCGCTTATTAAGTGGTTTGCGCAAAAAATACCACTGCACCAAACGGCTGCGCACCAACTTACGAAAGCGTTGATACTTGCTGTCGTCAATGCATAGCGCGTCGCCATGCTCAAGGCGATAACGCTTTTGGCCAATGGTCAAAAAGTGAGGCTCTTCAATCAGCTTGCCGCCAAAAAGATTACAAAACGGCTGGCCCAATAAAAAGTCACGATTGCCGTGCATCACCACTATGTCGCAGCCATTGATGCGCAATTGTTTGAGTTTGCCAATCAGCGGAGTGAGCCAGTGCTGCTGTTTTTCATCTGCTGACAAGGTCAGGTAGACATCATCACCTAGCCATACCTCGAACCAGTCGCCAAGGATCACTAAGCGCTGCAACTTAGGCAGAGCCAGTGCATCATCAAGCAGCGCCAAAAAAGCCTGCACTAAGGCAGGCTCATCAGGTGATAGATGCAAATCGCTGACCAGAAGCAGCCGCACATGATGTGGACGGGTGGTGATCAGGTGATTAAAAGTCTGCATGTATCATAACCTTGGTGGTAACTATTATTTGTTGATGATGGTGGCTGATTTGATGACCACAGGCTCTCTTGGTACATCAGCATGCATGCCGTAGCGACCTGTTGGTACGCCTTTGATTTTTTCTACCACATCCATGCCACTTGTGACTTGACCAAATACAGTATAGCCCCAACCTTGCATGTTTTTGCCAGAATGGTTCAAGAAGTCATTGTCTTTTACGCTAATAAAAAACTGGCTGGTGGCTGAATGTGGGTCTTGGGTACGCGCCATAGCGATGCTACCAGCGGTATTTTTTAGACCGTTATCGGCTTCGTTTTCGATAGGGGCATTGGTTGGCTTTTCGTTCATGTCAGCGTCCATACCGCCGCCTTGAATCATAAAGCCGTCGATGACGCGGTGAAAAATAGTACCGTCGTAATGACCTGATTTGACATAGTCTAAAAAGTTTTTAACGGTTTTTGGGGCTTTTTCTTCGTTCAGTTCAATAACGATTGCGCCCATATTGGTGTCAAGTTCTACTACTGGCATGTCAACCATGTTGTTATCCTTTTTTGGTGGCAGTATCGACAGTGATACTGTACAGAGTAAAGCGTGCGCTGCAAGCTAACTACTAACCGCCAACCATACAATCACGATTGGCTGGCGCGCACGCCAAAGTTGTGGCTAGTCTAACGGCTTTTTTCTCATCTGTCATGTATCAGGCTGTTAATGCGTTTAGGAAACCTGATAGAATAACGCAACGTTTATTCTACCAGCCTTTGAAATTTTTTTATGATGCGTGATGGCATTATTACAACTTGTGTTAGGAGCAGTGCCCCATGAGTGCAGACTCAACCAGTACCGAACCAAAAAATGACTTTATTCGTAATATCATTCGCGAGGACATCAACGCACAAAAATATCAACAAATCGTCACGCGCTTTCCTCCTGAGCCAAACGGTTACTTGCACTTAGGTCATGTCAAATCCATCTGCCTAAACTTTGGCGTTGCTGCGGAGTTTGATGGTGCCTGCCATTTGCGCTATGACGACACCAACCCCGTTGCTGAAAAGCAAGATTATATCGACAGTATCAAACGAGATGTACAGTGGCTCGGTTTTGAGTGGACAGGGGAAGCGCTGCATGCATCACATTACTTTGACCAGCTACATGCGTGGGCGGTGCAATTGATTGAGCAAGGCGATGCCTATGTGGATTTGCAAACCCCTGAGCAAATCAAAGACAATCGTGGCTCGTTTAATGAAGCAGGTACAGACTCACCGCAGCGTGGTAATGATGTCGCCACCAACTTGCAGCATTTTGATGATATGAAAAATGGCAAGTATGCTGATGGCGAAGCGGTGCTGCGCGCCAAGATCGACATGGCCGACGCCAATATGAATATGCGTGATCCGATCATTTATCGCGTGATGCACCAGTCACATCACCAAACGGGCGACAAATGGTGCATTTATCCGATGTATGATTTTGCCCATCCGCTATCAGATGCTCTAGAAGGCGTGACGCACTCACTATGTACGCTGGAATTTGAAGACCATCGTCCATTGTACGACTGGTTGATTGACAAGGTTGGCTTTGAGCTACCGCCACATCAGTATGAGTTCTCTCGCCTTAATGTCGATCATACGTTAACCAGTAAGCGCAAGCTTAAGCAACTGGTGGATGAAGGTATCGTCAGCGGTTGGGATGATCCTCGTATGCCGACCGTTGCTGGCATGCGTCGCCGTGGTTATACGCCTGAAGGGCTGCGTGACTTTTGTGACCGTATTGGCGTCACCAAAGCCGATGGTATGGTTGATATGCGTTTGCTCGAATTCAGCATTCGCCAGTCGTTAGAAACCACCACCGCACGCGGTATGGCAGTGCTAAAACCGCTGAAAGTGACCATTACCAACTTTGAGGAAGCGGTGAGCGAATGGGAAAGTCTTAAGGCCGACAGTGTTGACGCACGCTGGGACGAAGATGCTCAGGCGCTATGGCTGAGCCAGCCAAAACACCCCAATGTCGATATGGGCACGCGTGAGATTCCATTCACGCAAACGCTGTATATCGATCAAGGCGACTACGAAATTGAGCCGCCAGCGGGTTACAAGCGCCTGTCTCCACAAAAGCCGGAGATTCGCTTGCGTAATACGTATGTGCTGGCAGTCACGGAGCACATTACCGATGAGGTAGGCAACGTGGTTGAGCTAAAGGCCACCATCGATCCGACCACGCTTGGCAACAATCCAGAAGGCCGTAAGGTTAAAGGAGTGATTCATTGGGTGTCAGCGAGCCTTGGCATCCCTGCTACGGTGCGCTTGTATGAGCAGCTGTTTAACACTGAAGATCCAAGCAGTGTTAGTGATGTACATAACGCGCTTAACCCCAACTCATTGACCACGCTGGACGCGGTTGTTGAGCCGTCACTGGCGCAGGCGGAGGCGGGTACGCGCTTTCAGTTTGAACGTGAGGGTTACTTCATCGCCGATAGCGAAACACACAGCACCGACAAACCCGTATTTAACCAAATTGTCAGCTTGCGTGACAGCTATAAGCCATCTTAATCACTGAACAATAGTGGTTTATAATCAAGCCCGTTTCTAGTACGCTAGGAATGGGCTTTTTTGTGGTCAACGTCAACGATTGATGCTGACTGTCACTCAGCTTATTAAACACAACCTTATAAAAATAACCAAAACCATAACCATTAGAATAAATATCACTCAGCGTAGGAAGTCATTCATGATGCAGCTCATTACTGGCCAAAAAGCCAAATTTACCGATATCAATCTGTCAGCGCAATTTACACTGATCACCACACTGGCCGCAAACCATACTGTTATTGACGTGGCCTGTTTTGGGTTAACTGCTGAGCAGAAGCTTGCCAGTGATGATTATATGACCTTTTACAATCAGCCAACTACGCCTTGCGGAGCGGTTTGTTTGCATAATGATGGTGACGAGCAGCGCTTTGAGATGGATATTAGCAAGCTGCCTGAGGGCATCGATTACTTGGTATTGACTGCGACGATAGATGCCCATGCTCCGATGCAGACCACCATGAGTACGCTGGCGGCCAGTAGCGTGCGCGTAGAACAAGCAGGGCAGGTGGTTGCGGAGTATGCCTTTGATGGTCAAGCGTTTGCCAGTGAGCGTGCCATCATGCTGCTACAGGTTTACCGCAAAAAGGGCGTGTGGCGGATTAACGCGATTGGTCAGGGCTTTAACGGTGGTTTGAGCGCGCTGGTAACACATTTTGGTGGCGAGGTTACTGACGACACCCCAAGCCAAGCACCGCAAAACCACAGCCCTATCAGCAGTAGCCCGCAGCCGACCAACCCCTCTGATCATCCTACCGCCAATGGCCAAAATGCGCCTGTTAACCTTAAAAAAGTGACGTTAGACAAGCCCGGTAGCAGCCACCGTGTCAACTTGCAAAAAGGAGATGGCGAGCAGCTGGTAGTAGAAGCCATTTGGGTTGATAATGGTGATGCCAGTGATGATAACGATGACTTGGATCTGCGGGTGGGTATACTGTCACAGCAAGATAAGGATATGCGCTACATTCATGCGCCCGAGCAAGTTGGTAGCTTGCGTAACATGCCGTATGTGCAGCATCAAGGCGATATCAAAGTGGCCAGCGCCAAAATGCCGGGCAAAGAGACCGTGTTGGTACATCCTGATATTGCCAAGCATTATGGTGGCAAGGTGGCGTTGGTCTTTTCTGTGTACTCGGCGGTGTCAAATGGGGTGGTGTCTATCGCGTCATTACAGCCAAAAATGCGTATGCAATATAAAGATCAGGTGGTCGAGTGTGTGTTTAATATCAAGGCCTCACCAAAGGCTAAGAGCCGCTTTGTCTACACATATGTTATTGGTATTGCCATTATTGATGAGCAAGGCATCACCTTACAACATTCAGGCGAAACCAGCCGGCGTATGAGTGAAGCCACGCCAAGACTGTTGTGGAAAGGTGATGACATCTCCCTAAAAATTGATGGCCCCTCGATGTTCAAAGCTGAATAGCAGAGCTGCCATTGCGTTGCCGCTAGGGGGTCGCTTTATAGCAAACGGAATAACAGCATTACAATCAGTCACAAGACATACATAACCAATTTGATAAGATAAAATGAGTTTTGGCGGCACATGGCTGACATTCGTTACAGCTTATGTGCCGCGATAGCAATCATCGTCCCTAATCAAAAAAAGCGCTGTGATAACACATGACGATAAGCGCATAACGTAACTATAAGGAAAACATAATGGCACATCTACGTTTGGGTGACACCGCACCGAATTTTGACGCAAGCACCACAGAAGGTGATATCAATTTTTATGATTGGGCAGGGGACAGCTGGGTCGTTCTCTTTTCGCATCCTGCTGACTACACGCCAGTATGTACCACTGAGCTGGGTCGCACTGCTGCACTTGGCGGCGAGTTTCAAAAGCGCAATGTCAAACCCATCGCCTTGTCTGTTGACGGTCTAGACGATCATAAAGGCTGGGTGAGCGATATTGAAGAAACCCAAGGCACTGCTGTTAATTTCCCGATTATCGCTGATGCCGATCGTACGGTTGCTGACTTGTATGACATGATCCATCCAAATGCTGATAACACAGCGACGGTTCGCAGCGTCTTTATCATTGATCCCAACAAAAAGGTACGTCTCACACTGACCTATCCTGCCAGTTGTGGCCGTAACTTTAATGAAATCATCCGCGTGATTGATGGCTTGCAGCTCTCTGATGAGTACAATATCGCCACCCCAGTTGACTGGCAAGAAGGCGATGATGTGATCATTCCACCAAGTGTCAAAAATGAAGACATCGCGGCCAACTATCCTAAAGGTCACACCGAAATTAAGCCTTATCTACGTACCACGCCTGCGCCCAATAAATAAGCGGCGTCGCACCGTAATAACCGCTAATGAGATGCTTAAAACAAAAGCCGCATAACGTAAAGTTACGCGGCTTTTACTATTTTTTTGACAAGTGACAATGGGCTTTTGTTATGATGCAAAGGCGGGCTTCTGTTAGCCGTGACGTGTGGTCATAATGACAACCTATAATCTGATCATATGCAGTGATACCAATAATCAGTACAAATAAACCCAAACTTTTATAATCCTGAGCAATGATTGCTCTTTGATGTCTTTGACAAGGAAACTGCCATGAAAACCTTATATTTATCACGTACCGCCCCAAACCCTCGTAAAGCCATTATTCTGTTGGCATCAAAAGGAATCGATGTCGATAATATGGACGATCTCAATGTGGTCGAGATTGACTTTAGCAAAAAAGAGCAGTTCTCAGAAGCCTTTACCAAGATCAACCCCATGCAGACCATACCCGCGATGACGCTCAGTGATGGAACGGTGCTCAACGATTCGCAAGCGATTTGCGAATATTTGGACCGTGTCTATGGTGAACGCTCAGTGATGGGCAATGATGTCGTGCAGCGTGCAAAAGTGTGTTCTATGCGCCGTATTGCTGAGTTTGAAGTGCTGTATAACTTTATGTTGGCCTTTCAGCATAGCCATCCTTCAAAAGCAGAGCGCGTGGATCAAGTCCCTGAACTTGCAGATAAGTCGGTTGCACGCGCCATCAAAGCCTTGCCTTACTTTGAAAATGCATTGCAAGATCAAGAATACTTGGTCAATGACCAATTGAGCTTTGCCGATATCGTGCTTTATATCGGCCTAGACTTTGGTAAAGCGCTACAGTTTGACCCAACGGCGCACGGCGACAACCTTGCCCGCTTTTATCAAGCGATGAACGAGCGCTTTGGTATTAAGGTTATGAATAAGACAAAAACCGATACCGATGCGGATTGATTATCTAATTGCGTGATATGAGCGCAGCCGTTTGATAAAGGGAAAGTGTCCCATTGTCAGTCGCCGCACCTGTCTAAAAAGCGTGTGGATACATCGAGCAATAAATGAAAAAACCAAAGGGGCAGCCGCAATGACTGTCCCTTTTTTGTGCTAGGGCATTTACTATGTTGTTTGATGATACATTGGCTCAACACACTTAACGTAAATTACCAATATCATCTTCACTCAAACGCCAGCGGCCTTTTTTCTTTGACGCGCCGCGTCCGCGCATGGCGCTGTTGAGCAAAATTTTATTCATCGAATGACTAGAGTGCGCGTGACAAATGGCGCAGGCGAGTCCATCGGCGGCATCTGCTTGTGGCACCACATCGAGCTTGAGAATACGGCAGACCATCTCTTGAACCTGCTCTTTACTGGCCGCGCCGTAGCCACATACTGCCTGCTTGATCTGCCGTGCAGTATATTCAGCCACTTCCAAATCCAGCGCCACCATGGCAGCAATCGCCGCGCCGCGAGCTTGACCCAGTTTGAGTGCTGAATCTGGATTTTCGGCCATAAAGACTTGCTCAATAGCGGTATATATCGGCTCCTCAGCGTATTTAAGGTGATGCTGAGTGATGCGTGTTAAGCCGTTAAAAATGCGTTTCAGACGCTCGGGCATCTCTTTGGTGTCGGTGCGTATGGTGCCTGCATCCATAAAGGTGAGCTTGTCGCCAGTCTGTTGTACGATGCCATAACCGGTCATGCGTGAGCCGGGATCAATCCCGATAATAATTGCCATAGTGTTCCATATTACTTAAAAATCAGCCTTAAGTTTGATAGTATAGCAAGCCATCCCCATATACTTTATCAGTTAACCATTTTAATTTGCATTACGCTTTATTCTTTACTTTATAGGACGACACTTTATGGGTCAGATAGTTGGTATCGCCATCGTTTGGTTTATCATTGAGATGCTGCTGTGGTATTTGATTGCTCAGTTTATGAGCGGCTGGTGGGTATTTATGTGGTTTATTGTCGCTGCGGTCATTGGTATATCACTGATCCGCAAAGGCATGGCATCACTCAACCCGCTAGCACAGCAGATGAAAGCAGGCGGCATGATGAATCCTTCCATGCGTCCACCCGAATCGACGATGATCAAAAGCATTGCGATGGCAGTGGCGGGTATTTTGCTACTGATCCCCGGTGTACTGAGCGATCTGCTTGCGGTATTGGTCATCTTGCCACCAGTGCAAAAGAAACTCAAAGACATGGCCAACAACTACGTCATGAACAATCAGGAAAAAATGATGGAAATGATGGCCAAGCAAATGGGCGGCCAAAATCCATTTGGCGGCGCTGGTGGCATGGGCGGCCAAAATCCATTTGGCGGCGCAGGGGGTATGGGTAGTCAAAACCCATTCGGCGGTGCACAGCAGCAAAATCCGTTTGGTGACGTGTTTAAACAACACACCACCGTTGATGGCACTGCCAAATCTGTACCCAAAGACGTCAAAAAAATCAGCAAACCTGCAAACGATGACTAAGTCTGCTGCCGCTGGCGAGAACCGCTAGCGGCACACCATAGATAGTAGACGGTACTGTTGATGGTTTAAAGACAAAAAATTGAGATAAAAAAAGCCCCTTTCGTCAATGACAAAAGGGGCTTTTGATCGCTTAGGTCTCTTATTATGATATCTAAACGGAATATAACAACCGAAGTGCCGCCGTAAGATGGTGACCCATGAACCGTGAAGTTCAGGGCGGATGCGTCATCGTCTCGGAAGGTTTCCTGATACACTGCAAGCAGTGCAGGCATACACAATAAGACAATAGGTAGCGCATCCAGGTAAAGCATTATCGGCTCAGGGAATAAACATCTACTAGCCAACACTTCAGAATAGATTTATCTTAACCAATGAGATAACAGATTGCAAGTGAGATTTATAGATTACTGGCCGAAAAGATATTTCAAGATATTGATATTACATCAAAGTTTATTACTTTGTACAAACTAAAGCCGATATTTGGTGCAAAAAAATATTGTATTTTCGGCTATTTTGAGATATGTGGTAAGATAGGGCGCTTATCTACTCTTGTACAGCAAACAGGCGTTCATCCACTTGAGGAGCGGTAATTTATGACCAGTCAACAACAATCAATCTCTAATAATGACAGTAACTCAGTAGCAGATAAAAAAATACCCCATGTCTTAATGATTTTAGATGGTTTTGGGCATCGTGAAGATGACAATGATAATGCCATCGCTGCGGCCAATACACCAAATTTGGACAGAATATACCAGTCTTATCCGCATGGCCTTATTTCAGGCTCAGGTGAAGATGTTGGTTTACCCGATGGTCAATTTGGTAATTCAGAGGTTGGGCACATGAACTTGGGTGCAGGCCGCGTGCTATATCAAGACTCTACCCGCATCTCAAGCGAGCTTGCCAATCGTGAGTTTTACAAAAACGAAGCGCTTGTCAATGCGGTAAACGCTGCCAACGAACAAGGTGGCAATGTGCATATCATGGGTCTGCTATCAGATGGCGGCGTACACTCGCACCAAGATCATATTGAAGGCATGTGTCACGCCGCATTGGTGCATGGCGCTAAGAATGTCTTTGTACACTGTTTTTTAGATGGTCGTGATACGCCGCCAAAATCAGCAGACAAATACATCAACCGCTTACGTGAGCATCTAAACAAGCTCAACGCCCACTACGAAGGTCATACCCAAATCGCCAGTATCGTTGGTCGTTACTATGCCATGGATCGTGATAACCGCTGGGATCGCGTGCAAAAGGCTTATGAGCTGATTACTGAAGGTAAGGCCGAGCGTGTCTCAACCCGTGCAGATGGTGCCGTGCAAGCAGCTTATAAAGCCCGTGAGACTGATGAGTTTGTCAGTCCGACCACGGTCATCGAACATGGTGAAACCCCATTCACAGTAGATGATCATGATGCGCTGATCTTTATGAACTTCCGAGCCGATCGCGCGCGCGAATTGGCACAAGCCTTTGTATTGCCCGATCATGAGTTTTCAGGGTTTGCTCGTCATAAACAGCCCAAATTGGCTGCCTTTGTGATGTTGACCAAATACTCAGACGTACTCGAAGATAGTGACCAGACCAGTATTGCTTACTATCCAACCTCATTGACCAATACTTTGGGCGAATATCTACAAAACCAAGGAAAAACCCAGCTGCGCATTGCAGAAACTGAAAAGTATGCTCATGTGACGTTTTTCTTTAGTGGCGGCCGTGAAAACACCTATGAGGGTGAAGATCGCATTTTGGTAAGCTCACCTGATGTCGCCACTTATGATTTGCAGCCAGAAATGAGTGCGCCTGAGGTCACAGACAAGCTTGTTGCGGCAATTGAGTCGGGTAAATACGACGTATTGATCGTCAACTATGCCAATGGTGATATGGTTGGTCACACTGGGGTCTTTGATGCGGCTGTGAAGGCCGTTGAGGCCCTTGATGTGTGCGTGGATCGTATCGAAAAAGCGGTACGTGCTGCAGGCGGCGATATGCTCATTACCGCAGATCATGGTAACTGTGAGCAAATGCAGGACTATGAAAGCGGTCAAGTGCATACCCAGCATACCACAGAGCATGTACCTCTTATTTATGTCGGTGAGCAAGATGTGCAAGTGCGTACTGGCGGTAGACTGAGTGATGTGGCACCAACGATTTTAGCCTTAATGGATATGGACATTCCTGAAGACATGACAGGTAAAAACCTACTGATTGAGGCTTAATGGTGTAAGGGACAGTGAGGGGTAGGTCTGCTGATTGCCCAGTCACTGTTTTACCCAGTATCGATAGCAGTCGTTGTGATTGTCAAAAGGGGGAAGAATATACTTTATTCTTCCTCCTTTTTATGGTGTATGAAGCAGGCAGTAATACCAGCGGATGTTTCGCTTGCAATACTATAATGGTTTTTTGCCATGGTTTAATGCTACTTTAGATTTTCTGGCTGGTTATTACGTCAATAACACTTCGTTTTTCTTTAATGGATATGAGTTTCTCTATGCACTTATTCACTCAGCAGTCGCTTAACTCCCCTCAGCCATCGATCAAGCGTACACAGCGGCGATATCGGCCTATTGCTCATGCCTGTGTGTTTGGCGTGATGGCGATGCTCAGTGTGCAGGCGCAAAGCGCAGAGGTGGTAGACGATAGCGCTTCTAGTCCCACCGCAGGCCTACAGCTTATTAGCTTGAAGGATGATGATCTCACTACTGATAGTGGTACGGACGATGCGCCGTCAGCCAATCAACAAGAGGATTGGATAGATAGCCAGCCAGACGAGACGGCCATCGATGATGGTGCTGGCGGTACCGATGGGTCAACAAGTATACCCGATGAAGACGCTCTAGAGGTCATTGATACAAAGATTCCAAAAGAGGTCGCTAAGGTATCACTCAATGCCATCTCTCCTGAAACTTTGGAAACCTTTGTCGCCGTGGTCGATTTAGTGCGCCGTGAGTATGTCGAGCCTGTGAATGACGAAGCGCTCTTTAGCAATGCTATGAGCGGTATGCTGACTAAGCTGGACAGTCATGCGGAGTTTTTGGATGCTGAAGCGTACGAAAATCTACGCGCGTTTACGCAGGGCGATGTGGGCGATGTTGGTATCCGTGCCACGTATCAAGATATGATTGGCTATTGGGTGATCAGTCATGTGGTGCCAGACTCGCCAGCGGATCAAAATAGTATTGCCGTTGGCGATTATTTGCACCAGATTGATAGCTTTAAACTGGATAGCGAAGAGCAGGCCAATGATGTCGAGCAGTTATTAACAGGTATTGCAGGTACCAAAGTGGACGTTGTAACCTCAAAGGCAGGGCGACGCAAACACAGCAGTACGCTACAGCGTAACAACAGCCATCCGCAAAATATTGAGACCAAGCTGGTCGATGGTATTGCCGTTATCAAACTGCCAGCCTTTCAAAATAATAGCCGTGAGAAAATTTTGCAAAATCTTACCCGCTTAGATGCGCCTGTGAAGGGCATCTTGCTTGATGTGCGTGACAATCCAGGCGGAGTATTGACCTCAGCTGTGCAAGTGGCCGGCTTATTTATGGCGGATACAGACGTGGTGCAGATAAAAAGTCGCCAAGAACCTCTGCAGACGCTCAGCACCCAAGGCAACGCACTGCTCAAGCCATTACCAGTCGTTGTATTGCAAAACCGCTACTCAGCATCCGCAGCAGAGGTGCTAGCCAGCAGTCTGCAAGCACAAAAGCGCGCTACGGTTATGGGTGAAGTCAGCTATGGCAAAGGATCCGTACAGTCAGTGATACCTATTGATAATGATCATGCGGTGAAACTAACCGTCGCGCATTATTTGACAGCTAAGGGCAAAAAAATAGATAAAATTGGCGTGCAGCCTGATGTTTTATTATCAGGTAGTGAGGCTGATTGGGAGCAGCAGGCGCTTGACTTACTGCGTGCAAAAGCAATCCCAACGGGCGTTCGTTTTATGCAAAAAGTGTCTGCGACAAACAATGATAGTCAGTGATTGCAGACGATTATTATCTTAATCATTATGTCGCTCTTCATCTATATTTAGCTTTTTCATGCGATAACGTAGGGAGCGAAAGGTTGTTCCTAGCAGCTCGGCTGCTTGGGTTTTATTCCAATCAGTCTGTTTGAGTGCGGTGATAATCAGGCGTTTTTCTTGCTCTTGCAGATAGGCTTCTAACCCTTTTTGTGGTAGTGAGGCCTCGTCATGATCATCATTTTGAGTATCTTGGTGCTCACTTAGTGGCGCGTTAGGATCAGCGATACTCTCTACTGGGACTGGTGGTGTTTGAGTGGCTGGCTGAGCTCTATTATCAAACCCATTTGATGATGACTGAATGGCAGAGGCATAGGCTTGGTTGTTGGTACGATAAGGGTGCAAGTTGACGACAGAATGGTTATCGATATCGTCTGCCTCGGCAGTTTCATCGGTTTCATTTGAGGTAGCAGGCTGTTGAGCGTTGGTCTTGTCCGACTGAGTGACAGCATGAGACCTTTCATTTTCGAGCGCAGGCAAGCCTAAATGGTGTACTTCAATGAGGGGCGTTTCTGCTAAGGTCAGTGCGCGCTCAAGTACATTGCGTAGCTCGCGCACATTGCCTGAAAAGTCATGCTGCTGCAAGCGCTGATAAGCAGAGTCGGTCAGCTGCGAGGGTGCGTCAAGCTGCCATTCCTTGGCAATTAATATTAAAAAATGCTGTGCTAAATCTGGGATATCTTCACGCCGTTCTTGCAGCGCGGGCAACTTTAGTTCGATAACGTTGATACGGTAATATAAATCTTGGCGAAACGCGCCAGCGTGTACCAGTTGGCTCAAATTTTTATGTGTTGCAGAAAGTATACGGATATCAACAGCAACTTCACGAGTGTCACCAATGGCGCGGACGGTCTTTTCTTGAATCGCGCGCAGCAGTTTGACCTGCATGGCAAGTGGCAAATCAGCCACTTCATCCAAAAATAGCGTGCCCCCGCTGGCTTGTTGAAACAGACCTTGCTTGTCAGCAACAGCCCCTGTAAAACTGCCTTTTTTGTGCCCAAAGAACTCAGACTCCATCAATTCAGAGGGGATCGCGCCGCAGTTGACTGGTACAAAGCTGCCATCACGTCGTGGACTCAAATCATGAATCAGCCTTGCCACCACTTCCTTACCCGTACCTGATGCACCTGATAAAAAGACAGGTGCTTGCGAGCGCGCCAATTTCAAAATGGTTTTTTTGAGCGTTTCCATGACGGCAGAGTCACCAATCAGGCGACTGTCTAGCAGCTGTTGCTCGGGTGTTTTTTGCATTTGTGCCGTATCAGTCTGATCTTGTTTGACGACTTTAAGCGCATTTTCTACCAGTTGGCGCAGCCGTGGCAACTCAAGCGGTTTGTTGACAAAGTCAAACGCGCCAAGCTTAAGTGCTTCAATAGCCAAATCCATACTGCCATGGGCGGTAATCACAGCCACAGGCGTGCTGGAGCTCGCACCGATCTCCTGCACCAGCTCTAGCCCTGAGCCATCAGGTAGCTTTAAATCTGTCAGGCAAAAATCGTATTCATTTTCTTGCCAATAAGCTCTGGCTTGTGCCAGATTGTAGGCAACATCACTTTTGATACCCATCTTTGTGAGCGTGATTTGCATCAGGCGGCATAAATCTACTTCATCATCGACGACCAGCGCAGTTGCTGTCATACATAACCTCACATTTGCTCAATCTTATTTGGCGCAAGCCACGTTTATCATTGGGAGTAGCACGGCGACCTACAATTGAAGCATCATACGAACTGTTCCAGTGGTGGCAGGCATCTGTTTTCTATTAGCTCTCAGACGATGGCAGGCCATATGGTGTGTTGGCTACCGAATTTTTATTCGTCGATGGCTGCCCTGCAAGTGGCGCGATCAGCCGAAAGCACGTTTTTTCGTGCTCAGGAACATACATCAGACGCGTATGGTTGGCTTCACTAAAAGCCTGTGATAAGTAAAGCCCTAGTCCTGTACCCGCTTTATCTGTCGTAAAAAACGGATTAAACAGATGTCCTAAATCAGCATCACTCACGCCATCACCATCATCCATCACATCAATTATAACATCGTTCTGCTGACAGTAGACCTTGATTTCCACATAGGCATGAGGGTGAGAACGACTGCTATAACGCAAGCCATTGTTGATTAAATTAATCAAAATTTGCTCCAGTTGATTGGTATCAAACAGGATAGTAGGCTGGGAGGTGGTTTGTAAAAACACATCGTGACCATGAAAATAATTGTCCAAAAACTGCGGGAGCCATAGAGATAAATTAAGAGCCTGCTGATTGGGCTTTTGCTGCCGCGAGAGTTTGAGCACGTCCTCGATAATACGATTGACTCGCTTAGTCTGCGCAAAAATCATTTTATAAAGCTCTTGATTAGCCATCATCTCAGCAGTCAGGTTATCGGCTTCGCTTTGCAAAGAGTCACTCACGTCTTCCATCAGCAACTGGCTGGCTTGGGAGATGGCCGCCAGTGGATTGCGGATTTCATGAGCAATGCTGGCGGTCAGTTGGCCAAGTGAGGCCAGTTTTAATTGCTGGGCATTGGCTTTTTCACGGCGTAAGTCCTCAAGTAGGATCAGTTGGCTACAGTCTTTTAAAGGAGTGATTTGTACGCGTATGTGATCGGTCACTGCTGCGCTGGTCAGCGCTGGTAACTCATATACAAAGGAGCGTGATTGTCCTGCGGCAACCGACAAACATCCCTCAAGCAGTTGAGCATGCTGAGCCTGTAGCTGCCGCTGAAATTGTGACAAAAAAGGACCGCGCACATGATCTGGAGCAGGCTGGTTCCAGTACCATGGTGCTTTAGTATTGCTTATACTACCATCGTTAGTCGCTGGCTCATTATCGATCCCCAATAGTTGGTAAGCGGCAGCGTTAGCGAGTACCACTTGCTTTTTTTCGATCACCATCACACCACTGATCATCTGACTGATGACCTCTTTGTTAATGGTATTGAGGCGAGCTACCTCGTCTTCGTGCCGCGCCGCCATCTTCTCGACATAGGCCAGACGTTGTGAGACTGACCAGCTCAAAAAGCCTACTGCTAGAAAGCTGGCAGACATTAATAAGGCGTCACCTAAGTTGGTCAAACTCATGCTGTTGGCGATAGCATAAAAAAACTGCTGATAGATAACAAAAATAATCGCAAGCAGGGTGATCACCAGTGCCTGAGAGACATGTAGTAGCATAAAGCTGGCAGCCACCACCACCATATATAACATCGTCAGCTGCAAATCAGGTGCACCATTGGTATACAGCAGCAAGCTCAAGATGATGACATCAAGGGCCAGTCCAAAAACCAGCTGACGCCACGGACTTTTAGCAACCACCAAGAACAGTCCAAACAAAATCAGACTCAGTAAAAAATAGAAAAAAAGCGCGGTTTGCTGTAAAAAACTGGGCAAGAGCAAATCATCACTGGATTTGGCAGAAAAGTAGCTCATCATCACCAAAAAGATGCTGATTACCAAGCGGTAACTGCTATAAATTAGCCCAAGGCGGCGCAGCTGCGCCAAGGGCAGGGTATCGCCGCGCTGTAAATAGCGCAAAATAAAAGCGATGGTTGGTGAGGCAGCAGTTTTCATAAGGATACTCAAACAAATTAGGGCTGAATCAAACCGTGACGAATGGCCATATGAGTGAGTTTGACATCACTGTCTACCCCGACTTTTTCATAAATGCGGTAACGATAAGTATTTATGGTTTTGACACTAACAAATAATTGATCGGCGATTTGTTGTGGACTTTGGCAATTGACCACCATCATTGCTACTTGTTTTTCACGATCGCTTAATAAGTCAAAAGGGGAGCCTGCATTATCAGATAATAAAACCTCGGCCAATTGTTCGGCCACATCATGACTAAAATAACGTCCGCCCTGATTTAATTTCTTGATCGCGCGAATCATCTCATCAAGCGGCGTGCCTTTGGTGATGTAACCATTAGCTCCTGCTTTGAGCAGCATAGAAGGATAAGGCTGCGCTGCCATACTGCTGACGGCCAAAATCTTGATACCCATATCGAGCTGCACCAAGCGTTTGGTTGCCTCAAGACCACCAATATTAGGCATGTTGACATCGAGTAGCACCACGTCAGGATGCAGCTGCTTGGACAACTTGATTGCCATATCGCCGCTGTCTGCTTCACCCACCACCTCAATATCAGCACTATCTGCCAACATACGACTGATACCCATACGTACCAGATCATGATCGTCCACTACCAATACTCGAATCATAACAACACTCTTAATGATTGTCCGAAAACGGTAACGTCGTATTGAGGCTACCGATGATGTACCTAGTTTACCGCATATTTTGCCATATGTTTTTGTATTGTTTCAGCGTGAATGTTGCATAGCACCATCCAAAAAAATAAAGAAATTTTGATGTGTGTGGTCTCGCCTGACATAGGGTTTCACTTTTTTCTGATATGTGAAGAAATGTTACCCAAACCTAAAGAAAATGTAGTAAAGTTTGACTACGGATAAAAAAAGACCCTTAAGTCGAGTTCGTACACCGACATAAAATGTAAAGCATGATACACTAAAAGTACAAAAACTCTATACGAGTGTCTACAAACGCATCCAAATCGCTACGTACGTGAATCGCGCCAAGTTATTTGCCTTTGACGCGACAGCAATAACCGGGGGAAGAATGAAATACCTACCATTGACCAAGCAGCAACTTGTCGCTGCTATGATTTCCTTGAGCTTGGGCAGTATGGCGCAAGCAGCGCTGACCATTAATGGTACCGAGTCTAGTGCTCGCGTCAGCTGGGGCGGCGCTGATAGCCTCTCAGAAGCACGCAATATCATGTATAGCGCTAATGGCTCTGCGATCAAAAAAGTCGATAATGGTTATGGCACGACCAACTTAACCAATGCCAATCAATACGGCAGTAATGCCAATACTTATAACACCACTTACCGTGGTAGTTTTGGTAGCAGCAGTATGTTACCAATTAGCACGGATTCACGCAGTGTGGCGGTCATTGATGCTGAGACTGGTGAATCCATCTATGAGAAAAACGCGGATACCGCACGCCCAATGGCCAGTATCACCAAGCTGATGACAGCCATGGTGGTATTAGACGGTGGTCTTGATATGCGTGAAGAAATCACGTTGGATCCAGAAGATTTTGTCGGCCCCAAACGCGCCAGTTCACGCTTGAAATCAGGTGATCGTATGAACCGCGCTGAACTGCTGCTTATGGCTTTGATGAAATCTGAAAACCCAGCAGCTAAAAGCCTAGCGCGCAACTATCCAGGTGGTTATAGTGCCTTTATGCGTGCAATGAATCGTAAAGCCCAAGATCTGGGCATGACCAGCGCATTTTTTGGTGATCCAACTGGTCTAGATAAGCGTAATGTCGCATCTTCAAACGACTTGGTGAAAATGGTGCGCGCGGCTGGTAACTACGATGTTATTCGTCGTTTTTCAACCACAAAAAGTTATGATTTCTTCGTTGCCAATTACTCAAGCGGCAATCGTGTTTACAAAGCCAACAATACCAGCAGCTTGGTACGATCAGGCAATTACCCCATTGGTATCTCAAAAACGGGCTTTATTAACGAAGCAGGTCGCTGTGTGGTAATGGAAACACGCGTTAATAACCGTCCAGCCATTATTGTAATTTTGGGCGCTAACAGTTCAGCCACCCGCTGGGGTGACGCCAAAAACATCCTAAGCAGCTTGGCCACGCGCCGTACCGTATGATGCTGCTGAGACGATAGAGACCAAATTTGAAGGGCTGTTATGTGATATAACGGCCCTTTTTGTATGTCATCATTAATATCATAAGCAATATCGCACTATTATGAAGGACAACCGTATGATGCTATCGCAAGCAGAGGATATGCCACCAAAGCGCAATATACCAAAGCTCTATCTACTCACCAATGACGATGATTTTGCGTTGCTGTATCCTAAGCTTGAGGCTGCATTAGCCACCAGAGCAGTAGGTCTGCTACAAATACGCCGTAAAAAAGTGCGCGCGCAACCAGACGGTGCTACGCAGCTGGCACAAGAAGCTGTCCGCATGGTTGCGCTTGCGCGTCAATACGATACCCCTGTGATTATGAATGATGATATTGACTTGGCCGCCAAACTTGGTATCGGTGTGCATTTGGGGCAGCAAGATGGCGCTGTGTGCCGCGCCACTGAGGTGCTGTCTACTGGCCAAATCATTGGCCGCACTTGCCATGGTGATGCTGGATTAGTAGAGACAGCAATAGCAGAGGGTGCAAGCTATGCGGCAATGGGTGCGATATTTGCCTCCAGCACCAAGCCGCAAGCGGATACCATCAGTCGTGAGCAACTGCTGGCAGGTTGCGCGTACAGTGATGCTATTGATCTGTGTGTGATTGGCGGATTAACACCTGAAAATATATCGCAGCTTTTTGGTTTGCCAATCACCTATATCGCTGTGGTGGGCGATATTATGGATTTACCAGTGGCAGATATTGCTGCACGCTGCGCCATTTGGCAGCAGGTGCTTCTAAACTGGCACAAAGACCATGAAGGGTACGAATAAAACAGTCGTAGGCAAAGCAAACGTTTTACTCAGCATGATCCATACACAAAGTGGCATAAGGTAAGGCCTGCAGGCGCTGGGCTTCAATAGGCTCATCGCACACTTCGCATTCACCATAGGTGCCGTCTTCAATGCGGCTGAGTGCATTATCCACATAAATGAGATTTTGCTGTGCTTCAGCTTTGAGGTTTTTGCGCATATCATTTTGACGATAAGAAATGGCCTGATCTTCCCAGTGCTCGTTTAGATCATCTTGCGGATTTTGGATATGATCTTCGATTTTGTCGATGCGAGTCTGGTATTCATCTTTTAATTTTAGTAATGCTTGTTCGGCAGCTGATAGATTGATGCTCATAAAGTGCTCCAAAAAAGTGAGGGTCAATATTATTGTGTTCTATAAGGCCATCATAAAAGTTACATGCTAATTGCGCCACCACGAAATGTTACGGCGCGGCAAGTGCGGGTTATTTTGCCAATCATTATTTGAAGTATTATCAGAGTAATCAAGGCTGTGGTACACTCACGCGCCGATATGGCGGTGGTTTTTTGTCCGTGTTTTGGCATTCGGTCATATTATCTGCTGACCCAATGCGACGTTGTTTTGTCGAAGTTTGATCAATATTAGGTTTTGTAAATACTATCTATATAGGGTTAGTGGCTGACATTATTAGTGGTTGATATTGTTAGATATTAGCTCAAGACTATCTTAAATAGGAGCAAGTCATGAATTTTTTGCGTATGAGTGAGCTGGTGTTAAGCGACAAAGTGGTACTGATCCGTGAAGACTTAAATGTGCCCATTAAAAACGGCAAAGTCGCCAGTGCAGCACGCCTACAAGCCAGCTTGCCCACCATTCAATTGGCATTAGATAAAGGCGCCGCAGTGATTGTCTGCTCACATTTGGGACGCCCAACAGAAGGTGTGGTCGAGGAGAAATATTCACTCGCACCCGTGGCTGATTATCTGACAGACAAGCTGGGCACACAGATTAACAAGCCCGTCAGCCTCAGCTGTGATTATTTGGACAATGGTGTCAAGATTGCCTCAGGCGAGGTAGTGCTACTTGAAAACGTACGCTTCAACCAAGGCGAAAAGAAAAACGATAGTGTATTGGCAAGCGCTTATGCAGACTTGTGCGATGTGTTTGTAATGGATGCGTTTGGTACCGCGCATCGAGCACAAGCATCGACCGAAGGCGTCACCCAAGCGATGCGCCGCGAAGACAAAACTGTTTGTGCAGGCCCTTTGTTAGCAGCCGAGTTGGACGCTTTAAGCTTAGCTTTAGAGACACCTGCTCAGCCCATGTTGGCTATCGTTGGTGGCTCTAAAGTATCGACCAAGCTTGAAGTGTTGCACAGCCTTGCAGAAGTATGTAGTCAAATCATTGTCGGCGGCGGTATTGCCAATACTTTCTTAGCCGCGCAAGGCCATCCTGTTGGTGCGTCACTCTATGAGCCTGATTTGATAGACAGCGCGCGCGACATCATGACCAAGACCGAAGTGCTATTGCCTGAGTATGTGGTCGTGGCTGATAAAAATGAAATCGATTTTGCTGATTTTACAGGCTCATTGCAAAAAGCCACTGCCACAGTCAAAGCAGTCGATGCTATTGCTGCTGCTGATATGATTTTGGATATTGCGCCGCAAAGTGCGGAGCCGTTGGCACAAGCCATTATTGATGCTAAGACTATTTTGTGGAATGGCCCTGTTGGCGTATTTGAAGTTGACGCTTTTGGTGGTGGTACAGAAATCTTGGCTAAAGCTGTCCAACAGAGCGCAGGGTTTTCGATAGCAGGTGGCGGTGATACGCTGGCGGCTATTGATAAATATCAGGTTGCAGAAGGCGTCAGCTACATGTCAACGGGTGGCGGTGCCTTTTTAGAGTTTGTCGAAGGCAAAGTACTGCCTGCAGTGGCAGCCTTACAGATATAACATCAGTAACACGATGCGTACAGCATGTGACAGATATCTGCGGTAATCTATAAAAATATTGTCAGCACCCATAATGCCTTTGGTTATTTCAGCAATAGATTCAACGATAGGTTAAATGACGATACGCTGATACTATGAAATTTGAAAAATATGATGAATAACAATCCGTTTGGTGTCGTTATTATCAAGATAGGGTGCTGATAGTAAATTATTATTATTAAGCTGTTTTTATTTGTTATTACATTAGAAATTGTTATTGCATGTCTGATTTTAGCGCTATAGAATAGCGCCAGCATGTATATTGACATGTACTATTTACAAGAGGTTTATTATGTTAAAACGTCATTTGTTACTTGCTAGCGTTCTTGCTGGTACTTTTGCGGTTACTGCTTGTAGCCCACAAACTGAAGAGCAAGCCGATGCTGGCAACGTAGAAGCGGCAGCTGAGTCTGCTGGTGATGATGTGGCTGCTAACACAGAAGCGGCTGCGACTGACGCTGAAATGGCAGCTCAAAACGCTGGTGATGAAGTTGCTGAAGGCGCTCAAACTGCAGGCGCAGTAGCTGCAGGCGCAGTAGTTAACACTGGTGAAGCGATTGCTAACGGTGCAAACGAAGCGGTCGAGGGTACTGCTGAAGCAGTCGCTGCAGGCGCAAACAACGTCGCTGAAGGCGCTAATGATGTGGCTGCCAATGCGGATGAAAATACAGATATGGAAGCCGCGCCAGAAGTAAAAGACACTGTTGACGAAGATCAAAACTACTAAGCCATTTGCTAAAGCCTTATGGACAGTAAATACCGTCTAAATCAGTATCAGATAAACCTCTAACGTATAAAAAAAGCCTTGGTTATGACCAAGGCTTTTTTTTATTTTTCTCCTCACAAAAGTCAGAGCAACTCAAAAACGTTTTGAATCGGTAGCGCATATGATAAATACTCGCGCAACAGCTGCGAGAGCGTCACAAATTTTGCTATAATCTGCACCGGACGATGGCGGCTGCAGTACAATAGGCTGATACTGCTGCGTACATATCGCACTTACCTTAATTTAACCAGAGAGCGTTTTATGGCTTTAATCTCTTTACGTCAACTTTTAGATCACGCCGCTGAGCACAACTATGGCGTGCCTGCATTTAACGTGAACAATCTTGAGCAGATGCGTGCCATCATGATGGCGGCTGATGCGTGTAACTCTCCTGTGATTGTACAAGCCAGTGCAGGCGCTCGCGGCTATGCAGGCGCTGCATTTTTGCGTCATTTAATCACCGCAGCGATTGAAGAGTGGCCACATATCCCTGTCGTGATGCACCAAGATCATGGCACGTCGGCTGGCGTCTGCCAGCGTTCAATCCAGCTGGGTTTTTCATCGGTAATGATGGATGGCTCATTGGGCGAAGATGGCAAAACGCCAATGGATTATGACTACAATACCAGCGTGACACGTGAAGTGGTCAAGCTAGCACATGCTTGCGGTGTATCAGTTGAAGGCGAAATTGGCTGTTTGGGCAGTCTTGAAACGGGCATGGCTGGCGAAGAAGACGGCCACGGCGCAGAAGGCGTGTTGGGTCATGAGCAGCTATTGACCAGCGCTGACGAAGCAGAGCAATTTGTCAAAGATACCAATGTTGATGCGCTCGCGATTGCGATTGGTACCAGTCACGGCGCTTATAAATTTACCCGTCCACCGACAGGTGATATCTTATCTATTGAGCGCGTTAAAGAGATCCACGCCCGTATTCCAAATACCCATTTGGTAATGCACGGTTCATCATCTGTGCCACAAGAATGGCTCAAAGTGATCAACGAATATGGCGGCGATATCGGTGAGACGTACGGTGTGCCAGTCGAGCAAATCGTTGAAGCGATCAAACATGGCGTACGTAAAGTAAACATTGATACTGATTTGCGTTTGGCATCAACAGGAGCCATTCGTCAATATTTGGCGCAAAATCCAAGCGAGTTCGACCCACGCAAATATTTCAAAGCGTCTATGAAAGCAATGTCTGATATTTGTACCAACCGCTTTGAAGCGTTTGGCTCGGCGGGTCAAGCGGACAAAATCCGTCCGATCAGCTTAGAGGGTATGGTTGATTTTTACCAATAACTCAACTGAGATAGGCATGAGTTGCGACTCAATATAATGAACTGACCATAGGTGGAGATGATGATAGGACTGATTTCAGGGCACGTGCAGTATTTAATGGCGCCGACAGCCTGTATCATGACCGCCTCTGGTGTGGGTTATGATATTGAGCTGCCGCTACCATCTTTTTGTCAGCTACAACTTGAGCAGCCTGCGCGCATTTGGACGCACTTTCATGTCCGTGAAGATGCGCAGCTGCTTTATGGGTTTATTGATCGCAAAGAGCGCGACGTGTTTCGCCAGCTGATCAAAATCAATGGCGTGGGCGCTAAAATGGCGCTGGCCATGCTGTCAGCCATGTCGGCAGCGGAGCTTAAAATGCATGTCGATCAAGACTCAGAAGCCGCGTTGACACGTATTCCAGGTATTGGCAAAAAGACCGCGCAGCGCTTACTGATTGAGCTTAAAGACAAGCTAAAAGATATTGAGGTCGATAGTAGTGATCTTGATATGTCAGTGCCGCAAGCAACATTTGACGCAGAGGGCAGTATCATTGCTGAAGTCGAAGGGGCGCTGATCAGTCTGGGCTATAAAGAAAAAGAAGCTCAGCAAGCGATTAAAGCTGCTAAGAATGGCGGTGATGGTTTCGCCGACACGCAAAGTCTGCTCAAAGCGACTTTACGGCAGCTCTCTAGCTTTTAATGGGCGTTAGCATTGCAGAATAGATGTAGACACAACTGATTAGCATTTAAAAATAAGCGACATTCATTGTCGCTTATTTTTATTGTGCTGCTTATTTTATGGCGTTTGTGCATGACTTATTGGTACGGTTTGGTTATGCTATTTATTATATTTAAACGATGACAGACATTATGACGCAAGACCGCTTAATCAATCCCAATGAGGCCGCCACCGATGCGCCTGATGCCAATATTCGTCCTGCGTCACTGGCTGAGTACATTGGTCAGCCTGTGGTGCGTGAGCAGATGGAAGTCTTTATCGGTGCTGCGCGTGCTCGTGACGAGTCGCTCGACCATACGTTGATTTTTGGGCCACCAGGACTGGGCAAAACCACACTGGCCAACATCATCGCTCGCGAGATGGGCGGCAATCTACGCTCGACCTCAGGGCCAGTGCTTGAGCGTGCGGGTGATTTGGCGGCCATGCTGACCAATCTAGAGGCAGGGGATGTGTTATTTATCGATGAGATTCATCGATTAAGCCCTGTGATTGAAGAGATTCTTTATCCAGCGATGGAAGATTTTCAGCTTGATATTATGATTGGCGAAGGGCCAGCAGCGCGATCGATAAAACTGGATTTGCCCCCGTTTACATTGGTAGCAGCCACCACGCGTGCGGGGCTATTAACTTCGCCGCTGCGTGACCGTTTTGGTATTGTGCAGCGTCTGGAGTTTTATAGTATCGCAGATTTGACCACCATTGTGAGCCGTGCAGCGCGCTTGATGCGTGTGCCAATGAGCGAAGATGGTGCTACCGAAATTGCACGTCGTTCGCGCGGCACCCCTAGGATTGCCAACCGCTTACTGCGCCGCGTGCGCGACTATGCAGAAGTCAAAGGCAATGGTCATGTCGATGGTATGATCGCGGCAAGTGCGCTGGATATGCTGGCAGTGGATCGTCGCGGTTTGGATCATCTCGATCGCCGCTATATTGAAATTTTACACGAGCGCTTTGATGGCGGCCCTGCAGGAGTGGAGGCGGTTGCGGCAGCGATGGCTGAGGATCGCGGTACTCTTGAAGATGTGATTGAGCCGTATTTGATCCAGCAGGGTTATGTACTACGTACGGCACGCGGTCGCGTCCTCACCCAAATGGCCATTGATCAGATGTAAAGAGTATGGACTTGTTATCAATACCAAAAACCCCTAACCATAGTTAGGGGTTTTGTATTGCATCAACTATATTTCATTTAGGGCGTGTCAAGATTGAGCGATTTTAAGGTTGCTAAATGATGCAATGATCATTGGGGTGATAATGGCTGCGGCCAGATTTTCCCAGGGTTTAGGATGTTATTGGGATCAAGAGCTGATTTGATCGCTTGCATCACGACCATGGCATTACCGTGCTCCGTTTGCATATATTTTTGCTTACCTTGGCCGATGCCGTGCTCGCCCGTACAAGTACCATCCATTGCAATAGCACGTTTGGCAAGACGACCGACAATGTCTTCAGCGGTCGCAATTTCGTCTGGATTGGTGGTATCGACCAGTAGCAGTACGTGAAAGTTACCATCACCCACGTGCCCAACAATGGGGCCAATCATACCTGCCGCTTCGATGTCTTTGGCCGTTTCGCTGACGCACTCAGCAAGACGAGAGATGGGTACGCACGCATCGGTAGACAGTGGGCTGGCTTCTGGTCTAAGCGCGGCGCTGGCATGATAGGCATTATGCCGTGCTTGCCACAGACGCTTACGCTCGGCTTCATTGGTATCCCAAACAAAGTCGGTACCGCCAAACTCTTCGATGATGTCAGCGAAGGTCTGCGCTTGTTCGTGGACGCTGGCTTCTGTGCCATGAAATTCAACAAATAACGTCGGCGTCTCGGTCAGGGACAGATTGGCATATTGATTACAGGCCTTGATTTGCATCGCATCAAGTAGCTCAATACGGGCGATAGGCAAGCACATCTGGATGGTCAGCATCACTGCCTGACAGGCATCTTCAACCGTGGCGAAGTGGCATAAGCCGCTGCCAACTGTTTCACTTAAGCCAAACAGCTTTAGCGTGATTTCGGTGACGATGCCAAGCGTACCTTCAGAGCCAATCATCAGCCGCGTTAAGTCGTAACCTGCCGCTGATTTTTTGGCGCGCGTCCCCGTACGGATGATCTCACCGGTGGCAGTCACCACTTCAAGCGACAGTACCACATCTTTCATCGTGCCGTAGCGAACGGCATTGGTGCCTGAAGCGCGCGTCGCGACCATGCCGCCGAGACTGGCATTAGCACCCGGATCGATAGGAAAAAACAATCCAGTATCACGCAGATAATGGTTCAACTGCTCGCGCGTCACGCCTGGTTGGACCGTGACGGTCAAATCTTCGTTGTTGACCTGCAAGATGGTATCCATTTCGTGCATATCGATGCACAGGCCACCATAAGGGGCATTGAGCTGTCCTTCTAATGAGGAGCCAATACCAAAGGCAATCACGGGCATTTGATGCGTATTACAGATTTTTACCGCTTTTGCCACGTCATGCTTGTCACGAGCGTTGAGCACTGCATCAGGTGGCTGATTGGCGAGCCATGTTGTGGTGTGACCATGCTGCTCGCGTACGGTGGTATTGACGCTGAGCTGGTCACCGAAAGCGGCTTGTAGCGCCGCAATCGCTGTGCTGTGGTCGGTGTTGATAAGGTCAGATACCGACAAAAAATCGGTATCGTCTTGATGGATAGCGTATGACATAAAAACCTCTCTCGGTCGCCGAAGGAGGTTAATGAGTTAGGCTAACAGACGCCACACCACCGCCAATACGGCAAAGATATAAAAGATAATAGATAACCAGCTGCCAACTTGCAGCGCTAAGGTGATAAATATCACAAATCCTGCCAGCGCAAACCAATCACGTCTGCGATCGTTCAGCATATCGGCACGAATTTGTTGGATTTCTCGCAATTGACTGTCTTGCCGCGCGCCTTGTGAGGCAAGGCTTTGCAGGCCTTGATCCAGCAGCCTAGGAATGTCAGCGCCTGACAATAACAGCTCAGGAAGTTGCGTACGCAGTTGTTGTAGCTTACGCATGGGGTCGAGTTGTTCTTTAACCCAAGTACTCAAAATAGGCTTGGCAAGCGCCCAAATATCCAAGTCAGGATACAAGTCACGTCCTAAGCCTTCAACATGTACTAATGTCTTGAGCAGTAGCATCAGCTGCGGCGGAATACTCATATGGTGACGGCGCGCAATATCTAATATTTGCATTAAAACGCCTGCAAAGTCAATATCATTTATCGACTTTTGTAGCATCGGACCAACGGTGCGCTGCATGTCTCGCATCAGGGCATGCTTGTCTGCATTAGGTGGTATCCAGCCTGCACGGCTGACGATATCGACCAGTGCAGTGAAGTTGTTGTTCATCACCGCGAGCAGCATACGCGCCACAATCATCTGATCATCTGATGATAGTGTGCCCATAATGGCACAGTCTAAACCAATATAACGCGGTGCATGTCCCAAATCGGCGGCCGCGGTATCTGAATTCATGGTATGGATGGGCGGCGTCTCAACAAAAACATTACCCGGATGCATATCGGCATGGAAAAAATTGTCACGAAATACTTGGGTAAAGAAGATGGTCAAGCCCTTTTCTGCTAACGCTGCGCGGTCGTAGCCCAATTGATCAAAGATTTGCGTCTGTGAGATCGGCACGCCTTGAATACGCTCCATTACCATCACATTTTTGGCCGCATCGTACACCTCAGGCACATACATCAGCGCTGAACCCAAAAAGTTATTGCGCATTTTGGTGGTATTGTCCGCCTCAAGGGTCAGGTCGAGCTCGTTGAGCATGACTTGCCGATAATTTTCGACAATATCGATAATATGCACCGCACGCGCTGCTTCAATGCGGGCAGAGGCCCAGCTGGCCAGCTCGCGCAGCAGCTCAAAGTCAGCCACAATGGTGGCGCGAATATCAGGACGAACCACCTTAACCACCACTTCACGGCCATCATGCATCGCCGCGGTATGCACTTGGGCAATAGATGCAGCGGCCAGCGGTTTGACATCAAAACGGGCAAATAAGGTATCGACCGATTGACCTAAGCCATGTTTGCGGTCTTCGATTTGTGCGATGGCGGTTTGGGCATCAAAGGGTTTAACCTTATCTTGGAGCTGTACCAGCTGCTCAATAATCTCAGGCGTGACCAAGTCGCGGCGCGTAGAGAGCAGTTGCCCCAATTTCAAAAACAGCGTGCCCATGTCTTCAAGCGCGTATTTGATAGCGTTTGGCTGATGGCGTTTTGTCCATGCGGCAGGATGCAGGCGAATCAACCGTGCAATTGGTTGCAACTGCGGCGCATCATCGATAGGCAGGTGAGTATCAATGCGGTAGGTGGCGGCGATGCGCCACAATTCTCGTAGGCGTTTTTGATGAGATAAAAGCATGAGTGGTGAGTATAATTATCAAAAGAAATGAGCACAATAATAGCATGAAGCCAGTCGGTCACGCATATCTTTGATGCACGCTGCGGCGCAAAACAACGGCGTAAACCAGCCAAAGCAGCGGCAGAAAAACAGACAAAACCATAAAGACGTGTGTCATAGCCATAAAAAACCTCAAGGCAACGTCTGGTTTGCCTTGAGGTCTAATGAGTGAACAAAATGAGGTAAGCAGGTCGCTAGATACTACTTATGCTCAATGGTATTTTTATACTTAATGGTATTTGGCCTGTTCAGCCCTAAGGTGTGCCAGTTTGGCTGATTCACGCTCGATATCTGCTCGCAGCTGAAGCAAATGCTGCTTCATAGCATCAGCTTGTGCTTTATCCGCAGCATCCACCGTGCCCGTACCTGCAATATTGTTTGCCCATGTGCTCATCTCATCACAGGCGCGCTCGGCACTGGGTGTCAAGCTGCTTTTGAGCTGAGTGATAAGCAGTTGCAGTTGACTGGCAACAGACTTGCCGATAAATGGTTCAAGTTTATCCGCCACATTAGGATCAAACCCTGCCATCAGCTGCTTGAGCTGCATCACCACTTTGTAATCACCTGCAATCGGTAAGTTGCCTTCAGCACCGCGCATCAGATTAAGCAGTTCAGTGGGGTTCGCCACACTGATGATACAGTCAGGCTGACTGTGACCAATCCGCCCCATATCCAGTGCTGCTTGCTGGCGCGCGTCCATATCGGCACGCGTTTCAAACACGCTGTCGTCACGAACTGGCTCAAAGCGCAGATGCTCATGATTAAACAGCACATCCAGTTGCAGCTCGGGTTTCGCCATGTTCAAGCGCAGCACTTTGCCAGCCAGCGGGGCAAGACCCGCTTGGGTAATGGCATCGCTCTTGATGGCCAGATTGATCAGCTTTTCGGCACCTGCCAGTAATAATACAGTCAGCATCCTATTCTCCACGCTTACATGGGTCAAAAATAACCCTATTTATGTGTTCTTGTTCGCGTTTTTAATGCGTTTTTGGCACATGGTTATGCTTTAAAGCCGCGATGTACCGCTACGATACCCGCAGTCAAATTGTGATAATCACAATTATCAAAGCCTGCTTGCTGCATCATTTGCTTTAGCGTCTGCTGATCAGGGTGCATGCGAATTGATTCAGCAAGATACTGATAGCTTTCAGAGTCATTAGCCACGATTTTCCCCATCAGCGGTAAAGCGGTGAACGAGTACAAGTCATAGGCTTTTGACAATGGCTCAAAAATTGGCTTTGAAAACTCAAGAATCAACAAGCGGCCACCCGGTTTGAGCACGCGGTACATAGCACGCAGCGCAGCTTCTTTATCTGTAACGTTGCGCAAGCCAAAGCTGATGGTCACTAAGTCAAAGCTGTTGTCATCAAACGGCGCGAGCGTCTCAGCATTGGCCAAGACAAAATCAACATTGTTACAGCCAGCGTTGATCAAGCGCTCGCGACCGACCTCAAGCATCGCCGCATTGATATCAGATAAAACCACATGGCCATTACGGCCCACTTCGCGGCTAAACACTTTAGCCAAATCGCCTGTGCCGCCCGCGATATCAAGCACGTGCTGACCTGCGCGCACGCCAGACAGGCTGATGGCATAGCGTTTCCACAAACGGTGGATACCAAACGACATCAAGTCATTCATGATGTCGTATTTTTTGGCAACAGAGGTAAAGACGTCAGCCACGCGGGCTTGTTTTTCTGACTTTTTGACTGTTTTGTAGCCAAAATGGGTGTCTTCGGTGCCATCGGTATCGGGCGTATGCGGGTTATTGATGTCATCGCGCTGATGAAAAGCGGCTTTTTTTGCCGCGGCATTATCGGTTTCTGTCGTAGTCTCGGTTGCTTGCGAGATGCTGGCTTGTTGTCCTTGCGGTGTACCTGCTGGTAAATCCTGCACTTGAGTGAAGTCAGTGGCATCACTGGGCAGGGTTTGGCGCGCTTGGGCTTGCTTGCTGATGTCTTGGCTGTGCGTGATGCTGTCTTGTACCAGTTTGTCTTGGATATGGCCGCCAGTTACTGCTTTGCTGTCAGGCATGTCATTATCGGTATGGTTATTGTCAGTCATGAAAGGATCCGTTTTTTTGGTTTTTATGGTGATAACACTAAGACGAGCGCCACTGATGAATAGGCGAGCGCCTGATGATGAGTGATGGTTGCTCAAGTAACAACACGGCAACCATCCTCAGTTGGTAAAGGCTTGATACCGCAAAACATAGTGCCAAGCAGTGCTTATTGCACACCAAATGCAGCGGTGTTGTTTTCATTACCCGCGCTATGTACTTGATCGATAATTTGTAGCTCACGCTCACAAAATGGCTCGATAAAGCTGCTGACGCTCTTGAGTGGGCCCATGGCTTCAAAGCCTGCGGCAATAAAGTCATAGAGCGGCTGATAGCCACGGTTGTAAGCGGTGCTTTTGGCCATGGCAAAAGCTTTGCGTAGCATAAATGAATTTAAGTATTTGTCCGTGCGGTAGCAGACGTCTCTTAGGTTTCTGATCTGTGTGCGGCGTTCGCTGGCTTCATCAACGGCGCGGTAGGCGGCAAGCATGTTGTCTGCATTGACAGGCAGGTCTTGTTTGAGCAGCCACTGGGCAAGGTGCATATCAAGCTCAATCGCTAAGATAGATGCTTGAATGGCCAAGCTGCCAGTTTCTAGTGCTGACTCTTTTGCCAAACGTTCAAGTTTTTTGGCCTTGGGCAAGATACGCTCAAGCTGTTTTGCCAATAGCTCAAACTCTTGTCCGCCATATAGTTTGGTCAAAAAGTAATTGGCCATCGGCTTATTTTTTGGCTGCTCGAACATCTGCTTGTGTGTTTCGCGGATGCGCGCGCGCTGCCACTCTTGCACTTCATTAAGCTTGATGTGAAGCGCCTCGTCATTATGATAATCCAGCGCCCAGTAACGGGTTAAATGGGTTTGTAACTCAGATAAAGCAGCCATAGCAAACAGTCCTCTACAATAAACGGGATATGTGTGGTTTAACAATCATTCAAATGCCGATTATATCAGAAGCAGCGCTTATGATTGCCATAGGTTTAAAGACAATTATCTCAAACACATGCTGATGCATCGACCGCTACCATAAAAGAAAACCAAACAGAATACAAATGCCAAACTGTTACATGGCAAGCAGCCAAACTGAGTGCTATGATGTGAAAATGGCAACCTTTTGCCATGAGGCATACCCAATCATTAAAAATAAGAGTATAAAAATGTCTAAAAATAAAAACAGCAAGCGAAAGTCAGCAGCCAAAGCAGCCAAGGTCGCCGCCGTCAGTGAACAGCTTAGTGAAGATGTGGTCAAGCAGCACTTAACGCCCAATCCACTCAGCCAGTTTTCGCTGGATAAAGACGAATTACGCTTGGCACTGGTCACCGCCCAATATGCACTCAGAGCCACACGAGAAGACGCGCCGCCAACCAGCAACCAGCCAACGGGTCTGTTGGTATTGGTCAATGGTATGGAACAGGCGGGCAAGGGTTCGGCCGTCAAGCAGCTGCGCCAATGGGTAGACCCAAGATTGCTCAAAGTCGAAGCCACCATCGGTGATGCGCCACTGGCCTATCAGCCGCTGTGGCAAGCACATACCAAAGCGATGCCGCGTCATGGTGATGTAATGGTGTATTTTGGCAACTGGTATGCCGACCTTATCTACAATGTCATGCGCATGACTCGTCAGCAAGCGGACGACGATAACCAAAAAAGCACGAAGAAGAGCGCAGCCAAAAAAGGCAAGCGCAAGGCCAAAAAAATCACCACCTCAGAGGATAGGGTCAGTCAATGGCAGCAATATCTCAAACAGCAGCTACGTGAGTTACAATCCTTTGAGCATGATCTTGCGACCAATCAAACCAAGCTATTAAAGTGCTGGTTTCACGTCGATGATGATACGCTGCAAGAGCGGATCACGGATAAAGAAGCCGATCCAGAATATCTCTATCAAATCGACTGGCGTGATAAGGATACCTTAACCCAGTTTAATCAAGTGGCTGCCAGTATCATTCGTCAACAAGGCGATTGGGTCATCATCGATGGCGCGGACAAAGCGCAAGCCACCAATCAATTTTGTCACGAAGTCTTGCAAGCCATGCAGTCGGCGTTAGTCAGTAGCCGCGTGCCAACTGATGAACCTGCCAGTGACACGAGCGATGGCAATCTTGATGCTGATATACCGCCCTTAAGCACCGCTACCGTGGTCGATTGTGACCACTTACCAAGCGCACATGGCGATGCGACGTTCACGCCCGTCGATATTCCTGATGTGTTGACTGACATCGATGACCCTGACTTGGACAAATCTGAGTATCAAGACGAGCTGGCAGACAAACAAACCAAGCTGGCAGCACTATTACGGGCACGCGGCGGTCGTCATGTGGTATTTGCCTTAGAGGGGATGGACGCAGCTGGCAAGGGCGGGGCGATCAAAAGGCTGGTTGCGCCATTAGATCCGCGTGAATACCAAATCTACAATATCGGTGCGCCGATGCGCTATGAGCTTCAGCACCCTTATCTGTGGCGCTTTTGGACACGACTACCTAATGAAAAGACAGATCGGATCAGCCGTATTGCGATTTTTGATCGTACTTGGTATGGCAGGGTATTGGTCGAGCGGGTGGAGGGCTTTGCCATTGAGGCACAGTGGCAACGCGCTTATGCAGAGATCAACCGTTTTGAAGCAGATTTGGTGTCTGCTGGCACGATAGTCATCAAATATTGGCTAGCGATTGATAAAGATGAGCAGCTCGACCGTTTTGAAGATCGCCGTGATACGCCGCATAAGCAGTTTAAACTGACTGATGATGATTGGCGCAACCGTGACAAATGGTCGGATTATGTCCAAGCGGCTGCAGACATGCTGGCACATACCAACACCACTGCTGCGCCGTGGTGCGTGATTGCCACCAACGACAAGCGCACGGCGCGTTTGCAAGTGCTTGATCATGCTATTGAGCAATTAGAAAGTCTTTGAGTCTGATCAACGCATCATGTGATGACGCATGAGCGCAATAATATTTGTCAATATGCGGCGGTGATGATGGCGTGTTTGCCACCGCATGATTGGTATACAGTTGTTGTTCAAATAGTATCAAAGTGAGCCAAATATCCCAATTTGGACATTTTTTTTGACAATAAGCCGTTAATATCTACCACTACTCAATAAAAAGGGCAAAAGAAACAGCTGGATACGAGGACAAATTTGTAAGTATGACCGCTTGATCATGCATTTTTTGTTAATTTTTAATATAATAGGCAGCCAACATGAGCAGGTTTGGAAGTGTAAATCCGCTAGAGCGCAGTTACCACCAGCTCTCCAGCCATTATTGACACTATGATTATTAGCATATTTGGCTGATAATCGACTTTTAAAATCGCTCGGATATACTGTGGGCAGTTAAGCCGCAAGAAAATGAAATCGATAGATTTAATCATTTTACTTGCGGCTTAGTGTTATATTGGCGGCCGTTATGACAGTTGCCTCAGAGGCAGTGGCCTGTGTGCTGGATAAAAAGCGGCCATTTGCCAAGACTGCCTGATATTGCAACATTGTACCAACGGCCAATGTGTCTTTGCTCATGTGTCCATGCAGCAGCCATTGGCCGCGTTATCAATCGCATTATTCTTCAATAAGCTTACGCAGGGCGTATCAACCTATGGGTATTAGCAGCAGTTCTACAGAGCCTACCAAACAAGTCGGCTCTATGAGAATTAATCTATTTTTTGCCATCCTTCTGATAGCAATGACTGGTTACTTTTTATGGTGGGGTCTTGACTACACCATGCATCAGCAGAGTATGTTATTTCTCATAGCCACCGCATTTGGTGTGTTTATGGCCTTTAACATCGGTGGTAATGACGTTGCCAACTCGTTTGGCACATCAGTGGGTGCAGGTACGTTGACCATTCCGCAAGCGCTTGGTGTGGCCGCGATATTTGAAGTCTCAGGTGCCGTCTTGGCAGGTGGCGAGGTAACCGATACCATTCGTAAAGGTATCGTAGATTTGGATGGTATGTCAGTCACGCCAAACCAGTTTATTTACGTCATGCTGTCAGCTTTGATTGCAGCGGCGTTTTGGTTGCTGTTTGCCACGCGTAAAGGCTTGCCCGTATCGACCACGCATTCGATCATCGGTGGTGTGATTGGTAGCTCTATTATTCTAGGCTATGACTTGGGCGGTAGCGGTTCAGCATTGTCCACAGTTGACTGGAGTACGGTAGGCCAGATTGCCATCTCTTGGGTGCTCTCTCCTGTGCTTGGCGGCGTGTTAGCCTACCTTTTATACGGTCAAATTAAGAAAAACATCATTGATTATAATGATATGGCCGAAGCCCGTATTGAAGATTTTAAAGCCGCCAAAAAAGCGCTCAAGAAAAATCACAAAGAGTTTTTTGATCAGCTTTCAGAATCTTTGCAGTTGTCATATACGTCAGCAATGCTACGCGACCAAGAAATTTACAAAGACGACGACTGTACGCGTGAAGATTTGGAAACGGATTACTATCAAAATCTGTATGATATCGAGCGCGAGCGTAATGACTTAGACACGCTAAAAGCGTTGAAAAAATGGGTGCCGCTGATTGCCGCTATGGGCGGGGTAGTCATGACCGCGCTGGTTGTGTTCAAAGGTTTGAAAAACGTCAACAGCAACCTGACCAACTTGCATGGCTTCTTATTCATGGGCATGGTTGGCGCGCTGATCTGGCTGGCGACCTTTATCTACACTAAGAGTATTCGCGGCAAGCATAAAGAAGATTTGAGCAAAGCCACCTTTATTATGTTCAGCTGGATGCAGGTCTTTACCGCATCAGCGTTCGCCTTCAGTCATGGTTCAAACGATATTGCCAACGCCGTTGGCCCGTTTGCAGCGATCATGGATGTGATTCGTAACAATGCCATTGCGTCGCAAGCCGCTGTGCCCTCTGCAGTGATGTTGACCTTTGGTGTGGCACTGATCGTTGGTCTTTGGTTTATTGGTAAAGAAGTAATTCAAACCGTCGGTACCAATTTGGCAAAAATGCACCCAGCTTCAGGTTTCTCAGCAGAGCTTGCTGCCGCTGCGGTTGTAATGGGCGCATCAACCATGGGGTTACCCGTTTCAAGTACGCACACGCTGGTAGGTGCGGTATTGGGCATTGGTATCGTCAATAAAAATACCAACTGGGCATTGATGAAGCCAATCGGCTTGGCATGGATTATCACATTGCCAGCTGCAGCAGCGATGTCTGCCATCAGCTTTGTGGTGCTAAAAAATATCTTTTAGCAACGGGTCAGGGCTGATGCGGCACAGTGATTGATATGACAACCGTCTATCAGCAAGCCTACTATCCATAAAAAAGTGCTTATCGTCAGCATGGCGATAAGCACTTTTTTTGTCTGCCGTTAAAATAACTGACCCAATACGGGCTTAGTCAGTGCCAAACTGTTGGCGTTTTTTGGCAAAAAAGCGATCCAAGCGATCCATTGCATCTTCTAAATCGAGCAGGTTGGGCAAAAAGACCACGCGGAAATGATCAGGTGCATCCCAATTAAAGCCCGTACCCTGTACCATCAACACCTTTTCTTCAATCAACAAATCCATCATAAAAGCCATATCATCTTCGATGGGGTAGACAGCAGGATCCATTTTTGGAAAACAATAAAAGGCCCCTTGCGGCGTGGTGCAAGAGATACCTTTGATGGCATTCAGACGTGAGATGGCCATTTCACGCTGCTTAAACAGTCGTCCTGAGTCTGCCGTGAGCGCTTGCATGCTTTGATAGCCACCCATAGCCGTTTGGATGGCATATTGGGCTGGGACATTGGCACACAAGCGCATAGAGGCAAGCATGTCCAAGCCTTCAATAAAGTCAGCGGCATGGTCTTTTTTACCTGAAACCATCATCCAGCCAGCGCGAAAGCCGGCAATACGGTGTGATTTGGACAGTCCATTGTATGACAATACCAACACTTCATCAGTCAAAGTGCTCATTGGTATGTGTACCACGTCATCATAAAGCACGCGGTCATAAATCTCATCGGCCATGATGATCAAATCATGCTCTATCGCCACTTGGATAATTTGCTCTAGCAGCTCTTTTGAATACAGCGCGCCCGTTGGGTTGTTGGGGTTAATGACCACGATGCCTTTGGTTTTGCTGGTGATCTTGGACTTGATGTCTTCGATATCAGGATGCCAATTGTCTGCTTCATTACAGCGATAATGAACTGCGGAGCCGCCTGCCAAATTGGCTGCTGCCGTCCACAGTGGGTAGTCAGGCATCGGAATCAAAATTTCATCACCATCATTCATCAAGGCTTGCATGGTCATGACGATCAGCTCAGAGACGCCGTTGCCCAGATAGACATCACGCACATCGACTGCCGAGAGCAGGCCTTTAGACTGATAATACTGCAGCACCGCCTTACGCGCCGCAAAGATACCTTGCGAGTCTGAATATCCTGATGCCTCAGGCAAATTCATTGAGATATCGCGCAAAATCTCGTGCGGGGCATCAAGACCAAAGGGGGCAGGATTGCCAACATTAAGCTTGAGGATACGATGGCCATCAGCTTCCATTTGGTTGGCTGTTTTGAGCAAGGGGCCACGGATGTCATAGCAGACGTTTTGTAATTTGGTTGATTTTTTGATGGGGCTCATAGAAGTACCAATGATGTTGTCTGTGGGGAGTAAACGGGATGGCTGAGGCTTTGTATTGTCGGCAGCAGTGACTGGGTCTGCATTTATAGTAGCGCCTTTGGCAAGCGGAGCGTGGGCATCGCTCAGCGCCGCGCTGGTATCATCAACCGCTTCTGGCGCTGCTACAGGTACAGGATGACTTTCCGCTGCATTATTTGCGCTGACGCCGCGTAACAGATAGCCCTCGCTACAACCCAGAATGCGCGCTAGGGTAGGAAGTTTCGAGGACACAATACCATTAGTACCGCGCTCCCAGTTGGAGATGGCACCGCGGCTGACTTTTGCGCCTGCCTGCGTCATCGCTTGCGCCAACTGCTCTGCTGTCAGTCCTTTATCACGGCGTAGCTGGACGAGGCGCGCAGCTTGTGCCAATTTTTCCTTGTTATTTTGCATGGGTCTAAAGGCCTTGTGATATAAATGCCAAGGGCATCATATGTGTCTATTGACATCATTATGTCAGTGCTAATGCAAGATATTATTGCATTTTAACAAATGGTGCAAGTGTAGAAAAAGCAGAAAATGCAAGAATAACTTGCAATTTGGTAAGTAGGCTCATCACTTGCTATAGAAAGTGCGGTGTCAATTCTAAAAAGAATACAGCATCGCTTTGATTTTATTACTAAAAAAACAAAAATGCTCACAATAAACCAAACATATGGATGATACTCTTAGCCCAAAGTGTTACGTTGAGGTTTGGTAAACGTCAATACGCATAAAAGCCCTATCTTGCTTAGCAGCAGCACTTTAGATCATGTTTTAGAAATAAGGGGTTAGCCATGATGACAAAAGTTGTTGATCTAAATGGTAAGGGCACTACACGACACCATCACTATACAGATGGGGTGGTAAAATACGCCAGCCGTCACCATATTATAGAAGTGCGCTGATAATACAGCGGCCAGACAACACACAATAAGGAACCGTTATGCAAGACAATCAACTCAGCAAAGAAGAAATCGCTCAATTAACCGAAGCGGACTGGAAAGAGCGCTTAAGCGCTGATGAATATCGCGTGATGCGTGAAAAAGGTACCGAGCGCCCGTTTACAGGTGTCTATAACGATAATGACGAGAAAGGCGTATATCGCTGTAAAGGCTGCGGTGCCAGCTTGTTCGATGCTGACAACAAATTTAATGCAGGTTGCGGCTGGCCAAGTTTTGATCAGACCATCGACAACAGTGCTATTGATGAGCATGTCGATAACTCGCTTGGTATGAAGCGTATCGAAGTCACGTGCAGCAACTGCGGCGCGCACCTCGGCCATGTATTCCCTGACGGCCCACGCGAAACCACAGGCATGCGCTACTGCATCAACTCAGTGGCCCTTGACTTGGATAAAAGCGAGGACTAACTAGATTTGTGAACGACTGAGTACAACCAATCGCCGTGCATCAGCGGCGGTTAGCAGGCATGATAGAGGCCAATCGCTTGCTGCATCGTTGTGACACAGCTTGTTACGGTATTGGATAATAACAAACAATCATAACTATAGGATGACTCATGACTACCATCTATGACTTTACTGCCGAACGTATGGACGGCAGCGTACAGGACTTTTCTGATTATCAAGGGCAAGTGTTGCTGGTCGTCAATACTGCCAGTAAATGTGGTCTAACGTCGCAATTTGAAGGCTTAGAAGCATTGTATCAGCAGTACAAAGATCAAGGGCTTGTCATCATCGGCTTTCCTTGTAACCAGTTCGGTCATCAAGATCCGGGTAGCAATGATGAAATTGGCACATTTTGCCAAAAGAACTACGGTGTTAGCTTCCCTATGATGGCAAAGATCGACGTCAATGGTAGTGAAGCGCATCCTATCTTTGATTGGATGAAGTCTGAAAAGGGCGGCATGCTCATTGATGCGATTAAGTGGAACTTTAGCAAGTTTTTGATTGGCCGTGATGGTCATGTGATTGAGCGTTATGCGCCAACCACCACTCCAGAGGCTGTTAAAACCGATATCGAAACTGCCTTGGTTGCCAGTGCACCATAGAAGGCAGCAACAATCCCCAAAAAACGTATTTTATCGAATTTATAATGTTATATAAAACAAGTGGTTATGCGTTTTTTGATAAAAAAGTGAAAAAATATCGCAAAAAGATGAAAAAAGCGTTTGACAGCCATCGCTAAATCTATATAATACACACCCACAGCAAGGGGACTTACTTAGATAAGCCTAGCTGATTAAGTTAACATCGAGTGTGACAGCTGATGTTAACTTAGGAATTAAAAAGTATTATTACTTTTAAGATTCCAGAAAATTCTCTTTAAGGAATTTTCGCGATACATATAGTTATCGAGTTTTTAGAATTTACGAAAATATAAATTCTCTTGCGCTCGGACGAAGCAATGCTTCGTTTACTACTCGCTTTCAGAAATATTATTTAAAATATTTCTCTTGCGAACCTAAAATTGCAGTGCAATTTTTTAACGGTTCTCAGGGTGATTAGCTCAGTTGGTAGAGCGTCTGCCTTACACGCAGAATGTCGGCGGTTCGAATCCGTCATCACCCACCACTTAATAGCTTGTGGTAAAAAAGCTAGACGACCTAAGCAGCGGTAGTTCAGTTGGTTAGAATACCGGCCTGTCACGCCGGGGGTCGCGGGTTCGAGTCCCGTCCGCTGCGCCATATTTAAAACGAATTTAGACCTTTGGGTTTAAGCAAGTTTCGCCTCAAGTATTAGTTTACTTGAGGTTTTTTTGTGCTTGTAATTCTCCTTAAGACCTTTATTCGTAAGGGTTAGTTATCCTGTCTTTATCAACCCTTACGAAGTAGTCTACTCTTTAATAACGTATTTTCTATAAGTCTACGTGCATGTACTCTGACTTTTGAAAATCGGTGACCAAGGGCCCGGTGACCAAACGGTGACTATTTTGTGACCAATATTGTTAAAAGTTGCTAACGGTAACTGATCGCCAATTTTTATGCTTATCGATAAGTTTGGGAGCTTAAAGGATTAGCCTCAAACTAAGTTTAAGATAAAGACGGAAACCTTTCTACCCATTCACTGGTAACCATTTTGCCAGTTTCAATACAAAATGGTATGGCCCATAATCTCAATTCTTCTGCTAAATAAAAACACTCCAAAGGTGTATCGAACTGATGGTGTTTAGGATAAATAAGCATCATGTCCCCACACCCATTCAAATATTTATGACCATAAGCAAATAACTGATACATATCCGACTGACTGATATTGAAGTTGTTATCACTGTCACTTAAATTTATTAACTTCCATTTGGTATCGAGTACATGGTAGTTTTTTCTTTCTTTACTGATTAATAGATCAGGCTTTAATTGAAAGCGCGCTTTTAAACCTTTTTGTTCATTCACCATGTACTTACTAGAAGCTTGTGTTGTTAGTTGCCAGTGCGCCTTGATATCTCGTTGTAAGCAGTTTGCCACATACTTCTCGAACAAAATTTCCATTGGGAATAACAATGCAATACCCCGGTGTTCTCCCTTTTGAAAGTTTGGATTAAGCTTTTCAAGTATTAGTTGGCACCATGGCTTTATCGCTCGGTAGGATTGCAATATTTTGATGTCTGACCATTTAGGCATTGAGTTTAGAGGCTCTTTAAGACTTGTTATAGGGTCTAAGATGTGTGATAGCTCATTAGCCAGTCGCCAGTTCTCAGAACTCCTACAGTGCTGCTGTACGTAGTCCAATGCCGTTTTGATTAGTTGGTTCTCAAGTCGATTTGGATGATAGACATCATGACGAATATGAAAAAGATGAGCTTGACCAACCGTTTGCCTTTGTTGAACTGTAATATCAAGCTGGCCACGAATAAATCTACTTTCTTCTTCAATTCTTTGATAGTCAAATCTGAGCCCAGACGCTACCAGCTCCTTTAGCAAATATAAAAACTGGTAGTATATCCACTCATGAATAGGTAAGTTCATTCGATTGAGACTGGCAGATTGAGTCTCTTTATAGGATAGGTTTAATACGGAGCTTAGCATTTTGCATAAGACCTCTCTGCTCTTGCCTGGCTCCTGTAAACCTAATCCTGTCTTTGGTAGTATCTCAATACCTTCACCACAAGGACTTTCTAAATAACCTACGTAAGAATGTAGTTGTAAGTATTGTGGACGCTTGTAAGTAATAAACCGCCCATAATTGTCTTTTCCACTTAATTCCACTAACCAATCAAATGTTTCTTGCTGGATAATAGCTAAATCTAAGCTAGGACATGCTGTCTTATCTGTAGTCAGCTGAGCATATTCTCTGACTCGAATCATGCTTCGCCATCCGAAGATTCAGACTGAGTCTGATTTAGAATTTTCCTATAGGATTCAGGAGTGTTAAAAGCAGTCTCATTGATAAGGTAGCGACGATCATTTAAGCCGTTGATACTACTATCAAACAATTCGCTAATTGCAGGAGATATATTCCCAGTTTGAATAAATTGTTCTGAGGTATGTTTGCTAGGATCATTCAATACCCAGCCAATACGCTCCCAATCCGAGAAGAAATATTCTTGCAGTAACGGGATAATTCGTCTCTTGAAAATGTTACCTAATTCAATTTCTTTTTCGTCATCTGAACCCCAATCTTTCAAAGACCAGAAGTATGAATGACCTATGGTGTGCTCACGATCTAATAGCACCTCAATGCGCTGATTTATTACTGTCAATATTTCAGATACAGCAATGCCATGAACTATGATGCCATCTAGTAGTTCAGGCTTAGGTAATAGCTCAATAAAATCAAATCGGCGGCGTAATGCTAAATCTAGCTGGGCGAGAGACTTATCAGCGGTATTCATCGTGCCTAGTACATAAAGATTTGAGGGCACTGAGAACGGCAATTTTGAATAAGGTAGTATTACTTCGCGCGCATCTGTACCATCTTTACGTTTATCAGGCTCAAGTAATGTAATAAGCTCACCGAAAATACGAGATATGTTGCCGCGGTTAATTTCATCAATGATAATCAAATGCGGTAACTTGCTAGAATTAGTAGTAGGTTCTGGAGTAAGCAATTGCTTTAACTTTTCTCGATTAATAGTTGTGTTACGTAACTGGTAAATAGTCATTTGAGACAGTGACTTATCAAATAAACGCTCTTTTGGCAAACTCGGGCTATAAATACGTAGCCATTTAACCTTTCTTAATTGCTGAAAACCAGAGCGTTCTTTTGTATCTAAAAATTCATAGTCGTCTGTAACCTCGGCAATAGCACGAAACTTATGGTTACCATCAGATATGATTACTAGATCACCAATACTAACTGCATTTTTGAAAGTATTAACAGCTGTAGCTTTATAATTATTAGGATCATCAGCTAAAGAAATGTTATGCGATTGCTCTATCTTTGCAACTACTTCTCTACGATTACTACAGTTCGAAAAGTCGATGTCATCACCCCAACCTAGAAGCACATAGTTGTTATCAATGCATTCATTAAATATCTCATTTTCATCGGAGATATTAGTGTTTCCTAAAGAAAGCTTCCATATATTTTTACCTTCAATATTGACTGCTTGTGTATAGCCTGTCTGCTCTGTTGTTCTAGCATTAGTACATAATTGCTTGAAAATACCATCAACCACTTCGTAGCTAATATTTGAACTCCCATCTATTCCTTCTACGACTATAGGTCTAATACCTTCAACGAAATCTTCATAAGAAAAGCTTTGATGAAAGGTAGTAAATGCAATACGACCTTTATCCGTTAATTCATCATACTTAGCTTTTAAACGCTCTCTTCTCTCTGATTCATCTAGAGGATCATTATTAAAATCACAATACCAATCGGGAGCAGCGCACTGTACAGCGAGTTCTGTAGTACAGTAGGTCTTACCTGTTCCAGGTGGACCGTAGACGATACGATTAAGCGCTTCATTATCAAACATGCTTATCGTTACTTCATCTAATTCTTCGTTGGTATCGTTGTAGATAGATATTCTGCTTGGCTTAATACCTAATTTCTCACTGTAAAGCACAGACATAAACTCATGGGGAGTGATATCTAAATCATATTCCTTTTTAATAGTTTGGTATATATCGGTAAGCATCAATAAGCGTCGGATGACTTGATTATAAGGTGGTATTCTTGACTCTGGAACATCAAATGCTTTCAGGAAGTGCTCGATATGGTCGGTAGATGAAATTGGCAAGATAATATCTGGATTGTATATAGATATTAAACGCGCACGACGTCCTGCTCCCATAACACATTTAGGCTCTACACCTGCGCGATCATATACCTCATTATCTTGATCAATCCAAGTGATATCAGCGTTAACGTCAGCATCGATTATTATTTGATGGATCTTAAGAACATAACTTAATGCATCATCGTCACTTAAGTCGCTCAAGCTTTGATGCTTATATAGTGTTCCATCTTTTTTCAAATAAAGTAGGTGTCCTTTCGCCGTACCTGGCATATAACGACCAAATATAGGCTGTAGCCCGCGCTCTATCCATCGACAATAATTATCTGTGATAGATCCATGACCTAAGCAGTATTGCTCCTGAGTTAATTCAGTTATTTTATTTTTTGGAAACTTACTTAAAAACTCTTCATAAAGCTCTTCAACGCCTTCTGGTCTACTTGTAATCGCATCGTCTTGGCTTAGCTCAATGAGCTTCGATACTAAATCACTATCTATTTTTGTTGTATCCATACAGCTACTCCCTCAAATTATTTAATTAGTTTTTGAAATTATTCACAATTTTTTCTAATACATTCAATGACTGTAGTATTCCCGTCGTTATATATTCTGAGTTTAGGCTCCATCATCTTAGTTCCATAATCGTAGACTATAAATTCAGGCTGAAATCTATCAACAGCTTGACCAATATATACACAGGCCGCATTTGAGGCACAAACTAATAGATGTACTTTTTTGATACCATGCATTTGATTCAAGTTAGTAAAAATTTCCTTAAGTCTATTAGCTAGTTTCTCACCCTCAAGTGGATGCGCTATTGCGCCATTACCGTATCCGTAACTCTGAGGAGGATATATGTTTATTACTGGAAGCTTGTCTTGGGCTTGCTGATTAAGATGGTCAATTGTTGAATCAATCATCGCAGCGGGGAAAGTTAACTTAATGCTAACAATAACTTCTGAATGCTTTGAGTCAATCTTTGGCTCGTCAATGATAAATGCATCTTCTCTAGGCTGTACTCCAGGCCACATCCAACTACTAGCATCTCTGTAACGGAGCATTGGCATTAATTTAGATTTATTACCAAATTTCGCACCAAAACCTATTAAAGCAAAAGTTGGACCTAAAACGAACACAGCTGCGCTACTACCTTTAGTCCATGCTTTTATTTGATTAACACAGTCTCCTATATGCTCAGAACATCTTTTATGAAATTCATAATAATTTTGCATTGAATCACTTACACCCCAATCTAGAGGAGTTAAATCGTGTTTAGCCCTACAATTGAATACGTTCAATGATTTCGAAATTGATATCGGATCTGGCATTTCTATACTTTGTCCATTTACGCTCCACGGAATAAAATATACTGGAACAGGTGTATAACTCAATGCATTGAGAAGGTTGTTGCATAGCTGAATATGTACGGTTCGCATAGCTTGTAATTTAGATGCAGGATAATCTAAAGTTGCTATTCGATCTACTAACCTATGATGAACATCACACAATAATAGAACATTACTTGGCTCGTCAGCCAGATTTTTTGATAAGTACATTACCCCTCTAGGGCCACTCTCAGAGGCTGCAATGTTATGAGCCATATAACCGAAGTTACCCCTATGTCCTGATAATGAATCAAAATCTAATCTTGAACCACAGCCAGAAAACATGCATCTACCATGACTCTCTTCCATAACGATACGTTTAGTTGATTCACTGAATTGGTTTCCTCTTCCTGTAACTTTCTCTCGACCTAAACTCCAGCGTTTGAATAATTCAGTAGTTTTTTTAGCGTTGAGCCTATTAGAGCTAACTGTAATTTCATCCCATAGCTCCTTAAAACTTTCTAATGTCTGAAAATCTTCTAAACCAAACTCTTCCTTTTCAGAAACTCTTAACCTCGTGTCTATTACATAGCTATCACTTATGTATGAAACCAACTTTTCATTATCGTCACGCTGAAGAGAAAATCTAAAAATATCAATCAACTCACTATTACTGAACAACAATGTCAGTAAGTTGTGGTAGCTTGCGTCTGAAAGAAAGCCAACATGATCCCATTGTAGTCCTGTACCTTTAAGATGGTCGAGATATTGTTTTGCCGAGTCAAGATCGGTAAATATAGTCTTATTTAGGGCTTGATCATGTGAGGTCTGAGTTCCCGTAGATGTATTATTCGTAGTCATTTTTTAATTGTCCAATTCAGTAGAAAAAGGTAAATAGCCTAAAAAAATTTTAGATTCTTGAGAGTAGGCAATCCAAAAGCCAATATGGCTTGTCCCAACGATGACATACAAAATGCGTTCTGATAGGTATTTAGAGCTAGTAAATTGACTCGCTAAATCATTTAAGTCCGTATTAGATGGATTAGGTTTTGGCTCAGGGTGTGTATGCCATAACCCTAACAGACCGCCATAACCTTTGGTATTTTTCCAATATTTTTTCAGAGCTTTATCGTGAGATTTGGAACGAAAGAAAGTGGTGCGAGTACGTCTATCTCTGAACATTGGCGTAGTTAAGTCGTCTACTACTATTGTATGACTGTCTGGATAATAGCTACCTAATAATATACCGCCAGCTTCCTTGGATTTGGCTTGTGACTGTCTAAAATCGAACCATGTGGATATGACAGACTCGGCTATTGCGCCATCGTATGCTTTATCATTTTCTTTCCATATAATGCGCTTATTTAGGTACTGCAACATGAGCAACCTGCCACTTTAATAGTATTTAAAGACTGGGAGTAGTAACCATCATTTTGTAGAGCCAATGCATGATGTTTAGTAGCCTTCAAGTCATAGTCAGTCGGTAGCTTGTTAGTCGCACACCATGACTGTAATCCTACTTTATTCTCGATTACATATTCAGCCATTATTACTGCTATTTTCATAGCATGAACTGAACCGTATGCAGTGAACGCTCCAGCACATCCAGTTATATTTCTTGATAAAACTATGCCTGAAGGATTACTAAACAAACTGGTATTTATATAATTTGAAGGATTGCCATCGTCATCATAGTAGAGACATTTTAAACAGCCATCCTCATTGCTTTTGAATCCTAGAATATGACCACCCAACCCGTAAGCCTCTAGCCAGCCAGATACGACAGGGACATTT
>NZ_JBHNYR010000013.1:0-103051 GCF_054960615.1 Psychrobacter sp. PSi21 | reverse complement strand
GTAGATTGTTCTTATCCAGTTAGCTTAGCTGACGGATCTGCTAATATCATTGATAAGCTTTATCCCAGTATTATTGAGGATGCTAAAAACGTCTTACATTGGTTAGAAGAAGATAAGATTGTGTTCAAAGGTCAAGATAATGGCTACGGTGTTTTTGAATACGACGACTTTCGTAATGAGGTGGAGACTCTACAGGGTAAAGCCTAATCATTGAGTCAAAACTAAGCAGTATAGGCGTTTAAAAGTTACAGCCTATTTATCAATTGTACATAGATATTTGCTTTTTGGGTGCTCTAAGCGCATTCTACGTAAGTTCAAAAAATGCGCTGTTTTTTGTTAATTCACTTCTTCCTTTTTATCAAACATGGTTTTTTATGCTCAACGACACCATCACGCACGCCGAACGCGAACTATATCTCACCTTATTAGAGCTGGCCCAGCAGCAGCCAAACGCTTATGAGTGGCTGACGCGACTGCCAACGTGGTTAAATGCGATCAAAGATAAAGCCAATTACGCGCATGCACCAGCTTACCAAGCATCGGTAGCACGTCTGCCAAAGTTGACGGTCAATCATGTCGATCTAAACAGTGATACCTTGACGATTGATGCAAGTCTCAATCAGTCTCAATATAAACAAACGACAGCATTATTAAAACAGCTGATGCCGTGGCGCAAAGGGCCCTTTCAGATTGGGAATGATGAATCAGGTATTCAGATTGATACCGAATGGCACAGCGATTGGAAGTGGCAACGGGTCGCCCCGCACCTGAGCAGACTTGATGGTCGCCGCGTATTGGATGTCGGCGGCGGCTCTGGCTATCATGGCTGGCGGATGGCTGGCGCGGGGGCAGATACCGTTATTATCATTGATCCGTCTTGCTTGTTTTATCATCAGTTTATGGCGATTCGTCATTTTGTTGGTGGCGCGGATGCTCATGAGACGGGTCGCTACCGCACGCATTATATTCCTGTACCGCTAGAAGCATTACCTGAGTACAGTCAGTTATTTGACACCGTGTTTAGTATGGGGGTGCTCTATCATCGTCAGTCGCCATTCGAGCACTTGCAGCAGCTGAGAGGCCAGCTTGTCAAAGGTGGCGAGCTGGTGCTTGAAACCTTGGTTGTCGAAGGCGATGCCAACACCGTACTGGTGCCGCATGACCGCTATGCGCAGATGAATAACGTGTACTTTTTACCATCGGTCGCCGCATTAACGGGCTGGCTAGAAAAAGTCGGTTTCTCGGATGTGCGCTGCGTTGATGTCGCCGTTACCTCCACTGACGAGCAACGACAGACTGAATGGATGACCTACCATTCGTTGACAGACTTCTTAGATCCCGCTGATTATAATAAAACCATTGAGGGTTATCCTGCACCCATGCGTGCAACCTTAATTGCAAAAAAATAGCGTTTATTATATTAGAAATAGGAAATAATAATGAAAATATCAGCAGCTTTAATTCTGGCCACGATCGGGTCGCTCTCGCTACCTGCCATTGCAGGGTACGGCACACCGTCTGAAGGCGAAGGCTTTGTACAGGACGATTGGCAAGTGGTTTGTGATAACACACGGACGTGCCGAGTGGCTGGCTACTCAGGTGACGCCTCAATGGATCAGCCCGCCTCAGTACTATTCACCGTAACGCCAAAAGTCGCCTTGCCAAAGGCGCAAATTCAGTTGGCATCAAAACCATCAAAAGCTAAGGCTGAGCTGTGGTTAAACAATAAAAACTATGGAACGTTGCAGCCCACTGGAAGTGACGCTGCGTTATACGATTTATCTGCCAAGCAAACGCAAGCAATCATCGATAAGGCCCGTATCAACAACAAGATAGAAGTCAGAGCGGGCAATAATCGCTGGCGTATCAGCGACAAAGGGATATCGGCGGTACTGCTCAAGCTCGATGACGTACAGGGCCGAGTCGGGTCATCAATGGCATTGATCAGTAAGCGTCGCTCAAATCGCCAAACGCCTAAGGCGGCATTACCAATGCCCACGATTGAAAAGGCCTTTGCGTATTCGGAACAAGACAGCAAAACACGCACTGCATCAAAACGTAAATACTTTCAGCAAAATATAAACCAGTGGGTCGATATTGACTCCAAGCAACTTACGGGTGCCGGAAACGATATTGGTGCTTGTGAGCTGGTCAATCCAAAAACATCAGAATATCAGCGTATGGCAGCATATGGCTCTACGGTACTTGGTTGGGATTTTATAGCAGTAGATAACGCGCATACCTTAGCCACGCATCTTTGCTCGTCAGGGGCATATAACTCAAGCAGAGGCTATTGGCTCATTAACAACGATAAGCCGAGCAATCCTGTACTGATCACGGCTGCAGGTAATGACTATGAGGCAGGTGAGATCAGTGCTGCTCACAAAGGCCGAGGCGTTGGTGACTGCTGGAGTCATGCGACATGGACATGGAATGGTCAGACATTTGCAAAAAGCGAAGAGTCGAGCACAGGCTTGTGTCGCGGTTTTGCTGGCGGGGCATGGGATCTACCCACCTATGTGAGTAAAGTCATCGATAATAATGATCAATAAACCATCATATCATCGCAATGATAGGCACCTGATTGGGGGTGTCAATCATGAGCGGTGTTTATTGGCTGCCCAAGCAGTCAGGGCAAGCAACCAATCTGAGCAACCAATCACTAAAAATGGCTGATTATATCAGCCATTTTTTGAACGCGACTTCCATAATTATCTTAAGTATGAACCCAATAGAGCCTGCGCCAAGTGCTAAAAAGATCCAAAAGGTACCTGCACGGCCTGCTTCTGACGTCTTGGAGATGTCCCACATAATAAAGAATAAGAACGCAATAAATATCGGTAATAAAACGTACAGTCCCCAACTGGTGACGGTACTAGATGCAATCGCAAACATGGCAGTATCCTATAAATCAAATCATCATGTGCCTGACTGGCGGCAGTTTTTGATTATGGTGGTCAAAATAATAGGCGCGCTGACACGCACGCCATTTGTGCCATAACCAACCATAATAAAAAACAACGATCCAGCCCGCACATACGAGCCGTTATTATACGCTAGAAGTAGGCAGGTATAAATGACTGGCAGGGTGAGGGAACACGAAGGCTACAATAACCATTTTTGTCCTTAGCTACTGGCTGTTACCGATAGGGTTAACGAGTCAGGGGCCAATTGGTTATCATGTGTGGTAGCAATTTCGGTGCTATTTTTAGCGCAAATGGTGCATTGCATCGCAAAGATTGTTATATTTACAGGTTACTTATCTTTTTGCATCACTGCTGCGTTCAGCGCGCTTGGTGATGGTTGGCATGACGCTGCATTGCTAATGCTGATACATCGAGCAAAAGCGCTGATCGGTGGCCGTGCTGTCTTCCTTTTTATCATCTATCTTTATCATTGATCCGAGTTCATAATCCTATGTCACAAGCCCAAATTGATACGCTTGCATCCCTATTTAACGATGCGGTGCAAACCCTACAAGCAGATGGCACGCTACCAAGCGATTGGCAGAACAACAGTCAAATCACCCGTACCAAAGATCTCAGTCATGGTGACTTTGCCAGTAATATCGCGCTCACTGCGGCCAAAGCGGCCAAGACCAACCCACGTGCCTTGGCCGAAAAAATCGTTGCCGCCTTGCCTGAGAATCAAGACATCCGACAAGTAGATATCGCAGGACCTGGGTTTATCAACGTCTTTTTAAATGCCGAAGCCAAGTTTGCGGTACTCGGTGACATTTTTGCGCAAAAAGAGCAGTTTGGTCTGAGTGATCAGTTTGATGGTCAAAAGGTACAAGTTGAGTTCGTCTCGGCCAACCCAACCTCAAGCTTGCATGTCGGTCATGGACGCGGGGCGGCATTTGGAATGAGTGTGGCAAACTTGCTCGAAGCTGTCGGCTATGACGTCACGCGCGAGTATTATGTCAATGACGCGGGTCGTCAAATGGATATTTTGGCGACCAGTACTTATTTGCGCTATTTAGAGGCCAACGGTGAAACGGTCATATTCCCTGTTAATGCCTACCAAGGCGACTACGTCCGCGATATCGCAGAGACGGTTAAGACGCAGCATGGCAACAGTTATGTACACAGTTTCGCAGACGTTGCCAAAGACGTGCCAGAAGATGCTCAGTTTGAGAGCAATGCTGATGGCGAAAAAACGCTACTCTCAGGCGATAAAGAGGCGCATATCGATGGCTTGATTGCTAACAGCAAGGCGCTGCTTGGCGACAGCTACACGCTGTTTTTAAACGCGGCACTGACCAGTATCCTAGCAGACATCAAAGACGACCTGAATGACTTTGGTGTGAGCTATGAGTGCTGGTTTAGCGAAAAATCTATTGAGCCTGAGATTGAGCCTGTACTGCAAATACTCGATGACAAAGGTTACTTATACCAAAAAGACGGTAATACGTGGTTTAAATCGACCGATTTTGGCGACGAAAAAGACCGCGTGGTACGCCGTGCCAATGGTCAGTCGACATACTTTGCTTCTGATATCGCTTATCACAAAAACAAGTTTGATCGCGGCTTTGACAAAGTGGTGAACGTATGGGGCGCGGATCACCACGGCTACGTGCCGCGTGTGCGTGCCGCATTGTTGGCACTTGGTATTGATGCCGAGCGTTTGGATGTGGTACTGGTACAGTTTGTGGCGTTATGGCGCGGCAGTGAAAAAGTACAGATGTCATCGCGTTCAGGTCAATTTGTCACCTTGCGTGAACTGCGTGCGGAAGTGGGTAATGACGCGGCACGTTTTTACTATGTGGCGCGTAAGCCTGAAGTGCACGTGGACTTTGACTTAGAGCTTGCAAAGTCACAAAGTAAAGACAATTTGGTTTACTACATCCAGTATGCTCATGCCCGCGTTTGCCGCGTTATGGACAAGCTGGCTGCAACGGGTCTTATTGTTGATGATACCATCGGTGCTGACAACCAGCAGTTATTGACCGCACCAAGCGAAGATGAGCTATTAAAACTACTTGCCGCGTATCCTGCTACCTTGCTGCGTGCCGCAACGGGTTATGAGCCGCACGTATTGACCAATTATCTCAAAGAGCTGGCCGCATTATTCCACGGCTGGTACGATACCAACCGTATTTTGCCACTGAGCCTAACCTCAGGAGACACGCCAAGTCAGGACGAGCTGGATTTGATGCAGGCACGTTTGCGCTTGTCTAAAGCAGTCAGACAAGTGCTGGCAAACGGCCTTGGTCTACTGGGCTTGTCTGCACCGACCAGCATGTAACGACCTGCTCACGTCTATATCAGGCCAGCTGTATAGATACGGCTGGCCTGTTAGGATATAGCCAAGCATACCGACGTTACGTATTCGCTATGCCCAAAACTGTAGGCAATTGCTAAAATAGTATCTGTACATGACCACTGCGGCATGGCTGATAATGGCCATTTGCTATCATTGATAACGACAGAGAAACTCGTAGGGAGAAAGTGATCCATGTTGGCCAAAAAACCGAAAGGTGCCACCACCAAGCGCAAGACCAGTAGCGTATCAGGCTTATTATGGATGTTTGTTGGCGCGGTACTGACTTTGATGATCGGCGTGTTTTTGTATTTGTCGCCGCTGTTTGATTTTAATCAATCGAGCAATGCCACCGCTGAGCCAGATCGGCAGGTAGAGCCGCGCGTCAATACGGACACAGACAATACCGACTATGAGTTTTATGACATTTTGCCCAATCAAGAAATGGCAGCCATTCCTGATGAAGACGTTGGGGATAACGATGTTGATGCTATGGATCGCATGAGAGACTTTGAGCCAGATGCGGTAGTCACTGAGCCTGAGCCACCTGCAGATGAGGGCAATTTTGGTATTTCGGAAACCACCACCATTGAGCCCAGTCGTAGCAGCAATGCGGCAAACAATGAGAGTGACGGTCAGATCGTGGTCGTAGAAGAAAACGCCACTTATGACGGCACATCACCTGCCAGTAATAATGGCAACGGTAATGGCGCGGCTAACGCAGGCAGCAACAATGCCAATGCTGGTACGGCCAGTGTGCAGCGTGCAGCGACAGCGCCAACATACATACTGCAGATCAACAGCTTTAGTGACGCTGATGAAGCCGATCGCCGCCGCGCGCAAGTGCTGATGGCAGGGGTGGATGCCAAGGTGGTCAAAAACACCACGGGTAACGGTCTGCCGATTTATCAAGTCATTTCACGACCCATGAATACCCGCCAAGCGGTGACCAGTGCCCAGCAGCGCCTACAAAATAACGGCATTGATTCTATCATTGTCGAACAGCGCCGCTAATCGTAAAAGGCGCTTGCAGTTGAACATCGTTATTAAAAAAAGCGTCTGACTATGGCGCTTTTTTTGTATCTGTGTTGAGATCATCGATGCTGATGTTTTCATTTTTATACCTATTATTATTTTTACTCACATAAAGAGCTTGATCATGACGGTATCTGCTACGCCCGCCGCACCGCCCAGTGCGATGAAGTCATTTTTTCAAAAGTATTTTATCGATGCCTTCACAGGCATGGCATTGGGGTTATTTGTCACCCTAATTGCAGGTTTGATCCTCTCGCAAATCGGTAGCTGGATACAGTGGCCTGCCTTGATGGCGATTGGCAAAATGGCTGCGGTGTTGATGGGTGCTGGTATCGGCGTTGGCATTGCCTATTACCTAAAAGCGCCAACACTGGTGATGCTCAGCTGTTTGGTGGCAGGTATGCTCGGCGCACATTCAGAAGCGCTGATGGCAGGCACGTTATTTACCCCTGTTGACGGTGCGCCAGCGACCTTTACCGCTGTGCCTGGTAATCCGATTGGCGCATATTTGAGTACCGTGTTTGCTTACCGCGCAGGCTCGTGGGTGGCGGGTAAAACCAAGCTGGATATCTTGCTTATTCCGTTGGTGGTCTGCGGCGTGGCGCTCGCTGTCTGCGCGTGGCTCAATCCGCCAGTGGTGGCCGCAGTCAATGCTATAGGTTATGCTATCCAAGCAGCGACTGAGCTGCAGCCATTACTGATGGGTATCGTCATTGCGGTTGTGGTTGGTATTTTGCTGACACTGCCGACCTCGAGCGCCGCCATTTGCATTGCGATTGGACTTGGCGGCGTCGCAGGCGGGGCTGCTGTTGTGGGCTGTGCGGCGCATATGGTGGGCTTTGCCGTTGCCAGTTATAAAGACAATGGCGTGAGCGGCCTGATATCACAAGGTCTGGGCACAAGCATGCTACAGATTCCCAACGTGCTCAGAAAGCCGATTATTCTGCTGCCTGCGGTGGTTGCCAGTGCCATCGTTGGGCCGATTGCCACGGTTGGCTTTGGGCTGGCGTGTACGGCGACGGGCGCAGGCATGGGCACGGCGGGTTTGGTTGGTGTGTTTGGGGTATTAGAAGCGTCTAAGGATATGATGGGACAAACCCAGCTGTGGAGCGCGATTATCTTGCTGATGCTTGTGTTGCCTGCACTGATCGCATGGGCGACTGCCTTTGTTATGCGCCGCGCTGGTCTGATCGTTGCTGGTGATATGAAGCTGCCTTAGTGACTCAAATGAGTGGGGCGTATTGAACATTCGACCATGGCACTAGCAGAGACTATTTGTAAATGTTCAACACGCCCTAAACAAGCACGAAACCATCCAAAATTTGGGGTTCAACTCATTTTTAATCACACCCAGAGCAGTGTATTCAAACCAATTACGAACAACACTATATGACTAAGTGCTGGCTTCTTTAAGCCAGCTTTAGACGAATCTATGCAATGATTAGCGGTCAATCGTATGAGCAATTCGCTTAAGCACAGACAGTGTTGTCTCAAGCTCTGCTTCAGAAATATCTGTTGAGCCGTCAACTGCCCATGCCAATTGCTTGTCATACAATTGCGTATATATCACTTCTCCACGTTCCGATAAGCGGATTAATTTCGCTCTCTTATGCTCTGGATTGTCATGGAACAATAACAGTTTATCTTCGTGCATGACGTCAATAAGTCGTTGAACCGCCTGCCGTGTTAGTCCCATGTTTCTGGCGATTTGTGACGCAGTTTGCGGTTCACCTGCCAGTGATAGCGCGCCCAAAACCTTCCAGCGGGCACTCGTGATGCCATATTCAGCCCCCATCTGGTCGCCTTCACTGACAAAAAGACCGCCTAGCTTGAATACTTCAAGAACAATATCGGTGAATATAGGGCCTTTGTTAGATTCTTTCATCTTCCATCCTATGGTTAAATTGACAATATGTTGACAATATGGGATACCAGTCACATAATGACAACATGTTACCAATTAATGTCGTTGGAAGAAACCATGATAACTCACCTTCATAGAATTTCCGCCCAAATAGCGATCCTCTGTATAGCCACGTTTTTTACAGCAACGATATTCGTCAAGCTTTTTGGCACAGCCGAATCTATCGCAACCGTGAAAAGCCTAATCTTATGGCTAGGTTTATTCATTCTTATTCCTGCAGTTGTATTAACTGGAGGCAGTGGCTTCGCTTTGGCAAAATCTAGAAGCGGAAAGCTCGTTCGTCAAAAAAAGACAAGAATGCCATTTATTGCCGCTAACGGCATACTGGTTCTGATTCCGTGTGCCATATTTCTTGATCAATGGGCATCGGTAGGTATTTTTGATATCAAATTCTATGTCGTGCAAGCTGTTGAATTGTTGGCTGGTGCTACCAATCTGATCTTGATGGGTATGAATATGAGAGATGGCTTCCGTATGCGTGGACGATTCGGGCGGTCGAGATTAAACAACGGCTAACCATATGTTTTACTGGGCGCAGTCGCTAATGCACCTACGCGTATAACGGCGCATATAGATTTACTATGACAATAAGAAGCGGATTCCACTAAAATGAAAAAGACTGATTCCTGTAATGTACAGAAATCAGTCCTTGGGTAAACAAAACTGGCCAATACCTGGCGTTTTGTTTTATGCATGCTGGACTTTTTGTCAGTTCATAGCACAGATGAACTTAAGCAATTTTAGGAATTTTGCCTTCGTTGATCACGTCTTCATCGACGGTGACCAATTTGGCATTTTCCATTGAGGGCAGCTCATACATGGTTTCAAGTAAGGCGTTCTCAACGATAGAGCGCAGACCACGCGCACCTGTTTTACGCTCCATCGCTTTTTTGGCAATGGCATCAAGTGCTTCTTGCGTGAAGCTAATCTCAGCACCTTCCATATCGAACAAATACTTGTACTGTTTGACCAGTGCGTTCTTAGGTTCAGTAAGGATTTGCACTAAGGCTTCTTCGTCAAGCTCACGCAGCGCTGCAAGTACTGGCAGACGACCGATCAGCTCAGGAATCAAGCCAAACTTAATCAGATCCTCTGGCTCGACTTCTTGTAGCAAGTCTGAGCTGCGGCGACTGTCATCTTTTGAGCTGACATCGGCGTTAAAGCCGATCCCGCCTTTTTCGGTACGCTGCTGCACCACTTTATCAAGTCCTGCAAACGCGCCGCCAACGATAATCAGGATGTTACTGGTATCGACTTGGATCAGCTCTTGCTGTGGGTGTTTGCGGCCACCGTGCGGCGGAATCGCAGCAACTGTGCCTTCGATCAATTTGAGCAAGGCTTGCTGCACACCTTCGCCTGACACGTCACGCGTGATAGACGGGTTGTCGCCTTTTTTGCTGATTTTGTCGATCTCATCGATATAGATGATGCCTTGTTCTGCCTTACTCACATCGTAGTCAGAGGCTTGAAGCAGTTTTTGGACGATGTTTTCAACGTCTTCACCGACGTAGCCCGCTTCGGTCAAGGTGGTGGCGTCAGCCATGGCAAACGGCACATCAAGCAGACGAGCCAACGTTTGTGCGAGCAAGGTTTTACCAGAACCCGTTGGGCCGATCAGCAAGATGTTACTTTTTGCCAATTCTACCATCGCGTCATCAGCACCAATTTTGGCTTTTTTGCTGTCATTGGCGAGTGTCTGGCTAACTTTTAGACGCTTGTAATGGTTATACACTGCTACCGATAACGCTTTTTTGGCCGAGTCTTGTCCGATCACGTAGTCATCAAGCTTGGCACGCAGCTCTTTTGGAGTAGGTAGCTTTTTGTTGACCCAAGACGTGTCAAGCTCACCATCCGCGCCGTCATCTAGAGCGCTATCAGCGATCAGATCGGTGCACAGCTCAATACACTCATTACAAATATTGGCATCGTCAGCAGCGATCAGTTGCTTGACTTCATCTTTGGCTTTGCCGCAAAACGAGCAGTGCGGTTGATTGTCTTCTGCCATATAAGGATACTCCTAAAATATCAAACGTATACATTGGGTAGGTGTCACATGTTGCGTGAATCACGTACCACTTATAGTGATGCTGGGCGACGCTCTAATACTTCATCAACCAAGCCATAATCTTTGGCAGCAGCGGCACTCATAAAGTTATCACGATCAGTGTCTTTTTCTAACTGCTCAACAGGCTGGCCTGTGTGCTCAGACAGCAAACGGTTCAGCTTGGCTTTAAGCTCGATAATTTCGCGGGCATGAATCTCAATGTCTGAGGCCTGACCACGGAAACCGCCAAGGGGCTGGTGAATCATCACACGAGAGTTGGCAAGCGCATAGCGTTTGCCTTTTGTGCCTGCTGATAGCAAGAATGAGCCCATAGAGGCGGCTTGACCCATGCAGATGGTTGAGACATCAGGCTTAATAAAGTTCATGGTGTCATAAATCGCCATGCCTGCGGTAACCACGCCACCTGGTGAGTTGATATACAGGTGAATGTCTTTATCAGGGTTTTCGGCTTCCAAAAATAACATCTGGGCGACAATCAGATTGGCCATGTTGTCTTCGACTTGGCCTGTCAAAAAGATCACACGCTCACGCAATAAACGCGAGAAGATATCAAACGAGCGCTCACCGCGAGATGATTGCTCAACCACCATCGGCACAAGCGCGTTTTGCGCATTGCTACCTTGTACCTCTTGATGGGCACTCATTAAGGTATCAAAATGAGGATTGGCAGTAATACGATCATAATCTGTCATAAAAATATCCTAGAAATAAAAAAGTAATGGTAAGCGCTCAAACCCGCTTATAGTTGGTCAAAATCGGTAGTGCTGGGCAAATAGGTGTCGATGTCGCTTGGGCAGTATGTTTGTTATGGATGAGGCAACCGACTTGCTTATAGGACGGTGCATACCAGCAGCTAAGATGGCCGTGATGATGGCGCATGGTCACGTTATGGTCAGCGCTACTTTGGACACGGCATCAAATCGTCCCCTATTAATAAGGTGTCTGCGCTTATTTATCAAGAGCCTGTGACATAAAGCCAAAAGAAAAATGCCCCAACAGCATTTGTTGGGGCATTTTTTTAAAAATCAGCGGTCACGTAAAAAATTACATGCCTTGTTGCTGCTGCTGCTGAGCAGCCAATAGATCTTGGTAGCTGACTTCTTTGTCAGTTACTTTACCTTGAGCGATGAGGTAATCAACCACTTGGTCTTCTAATACCACAGACTCAATGTTCGCACGTTGCTGCTTGTCGGTGGTGTAGTACTCGATGACTTCACTTGGATCTTCGTAGTTTTCAGCCGCTTCATTGATGAAGGTTTCAACGCGTTCTTGATCCACTTCTAGGTTTTGGGTATCGATAATACGAGCAACGATGATACCTAGGCGAGCGGCACGCAAGGCTTGCTCTTCAAACAATTCGTTTGGCAACATGTCTTTGTTGAAGCTGTCTGCGCCAGCGCCGAACTGCTGGGCAAAACGCTGCATCATCATGTTACGCTGACGCTCGATTTCTTGCTCTAGCATGGCACTTGGGACGTCAAATTCGTTTTTCTCAAGTAGCGCATCAAAAGTTGCTTGCTTCACTTGGCTGCGAGCGGCGTTTTTGATTTCGCGTTCCATGTTTTTGCGAACGTCTTCTTTTAACTTCTCAACGCCACCTTCTTTTACGCCGAACAGCTCAAGGAACTCTTCGTTGATTTCAGGCAGTTTTGATTTTTCAACTTTTTTCACGTTGATTTTGAACTGAGCTTCTTTACCTGCCAACTCTTCAGCTTGGTAATCTTCTGGGAAAGTCACGTCGATGACTTTTTCTTCGCCAGCTTTCATGCCTTTGATGCCCGCTTCAAAACCTGGGATCATCTGGTTACTACCGATCACCAATTTGAAGTCCTCAGCTGAGCCACCTTCGAATTTTTCGCCGTCGATAGAGCCTTCAAAGTCAAAAATCACTTGGTTGCCTTTATCGGCTTTACCGCGTTTTTCAACAAACTCTTCGCGCTGCTTTTGTAGGTTTTCGATCATGGTGTCAACGTCTTCTTCATTGACAGTGGCAGTTTGACGCTCGATTTCGATCTCGTCTACGCCTTGTACGTCAACTTCTGGGAAGATTTCAACAGTGGCTTGATAGACCAAGAAGTCGTCTTCTAGTTTCACATCATCAATGTTAGGCATGCCAACGGCGCGGATGTCTTCTGCTTTGATCGCTTCAAAAACGGTGTCGCGGATCACATCATTGATCACTTCTTGCTGGATGCCAGCACCGTACTGAGCACGGATGTGAGAAACAGGAACGTTGCCTTTACGGAAGCCGTCGATTTTGGCTGTTTTTGCCACTTGACGAATACGACCTTCGACCTTGTTTTGAATTTTTTCAACAGGTACTTTAACGGTCAGCTGAGTTTCTTTTTCAGACAGCTTGTTGGTAGTGATTTGTAAATCTGTAGCCATGTTAGTTACACCTTTAGGATTAAAGTAGCTGGCAATCGTGCCCTCAAAGTACGTTTGCGCGCTAGCCGATTGCCATGGAATGAATGGGGGTTGGGACAAAATTTTAAAAGTAGGCCAGTATAATCTATCTGCTAATTAAAGTAAAAGTTATCTGTTTTTTGACCATGTTTTGTGGACGTTTGCCCCAATATTGTGTGTTAGCCATCAGGTTGTTATTGCCCGCTTGACTGCGCTGATAATTGCGTTAGTAACTGACGGATGGCTTGGCCGCGGTGACTGATTTGGTTTTTGTCCATCGCGCTCAGACCCGCGGCAGAGGTGTGCAGATCAGGCAACCAAAACAGCGGGTCGTAACCAAAGCCGCCGTCACCATGTAGCGTGTCCAAAATTTCGCCCTGCCATAAGCCTTGAGCAATAATAGGTAATGGATCGTCTGCATGACCTACCATGGCGAGCACACAGACGAACATGCCTTTGATTGGCGTGTCAGGTTGGGCGGCGCGAAGCGGCTGCAAATCGGCGATCAGTTTGGCGTTGTTTTTGTCATCATGACCATGCTCACCTGCGTAACGCGCCGAGTAGATACCAGGGGCGTTGCCCAATGCTGGCACGCATAGTCCCGAGTCATCAGCAATGGCAGGTAAGCCGCTACAGCGACTGGCATGCCGTGCTTTGATGATGGCGTTTTCGACAAAGCTGAGACCATCCTCCACGGCATCTGCGATATCAAGCGCGCCTTGAGGGGTGATGGTCACATCCAAATTCGCAGCCGCAAACAGTCGCTCAAACTCGGCCAATTTGCCGCGATTATTACTGGCAAGTACCCACTGTGATGAGGCGTTAGTAGGGCGGTCAGTTGCAGGTTGGGTATCAGTCATAAAGGTGGCCTGTAATGGTTAAAATCGGGCGATAGTACTGCCAAAACCGTTGGCAATAAGTGGCATTATTTTAGCGTATTTGACCATCGATTGCCTATTTGCAGTGGTTTGCGCCAATAATCGTAATATTGGTACGATATCGACAACGATAAGATAAAAAATATGCTTTGATATTGTACTCAATATCAAACACTTGCTACGGATTGCTGCGGCGCATAACATTCGGTAACGGATATTGTAGCCGGCAGTTGTTATAATAGCTGGCAAGCTATAGTGAATGATAGCTTATCAGTGATAAAGATTATTTTAACAATGACTTTATGAAATGCTTACCTTATGAGTAAGTCAGCACAAGGTTAATGTCGAATCCAACAACTTGATAAGTTAAGCCACATCGAACAAGAATAGTCATTCACCATACATAACTTAGCCACTTTAGATCGCTGCTTGTATGTATGATCGTCATGCGCAACATGCGTATGCGTTAATAACATGTAAGCGGACACATATTTTAACGACTAAACCAGCAAGGATAAAATAACTATGTCAAACATTACACTACCAGACCTACCATATGCCAAAGACGCGCTAGAGCCGCATATCAGTGCTGAAACGCTAGAGTACCATCATGACAAGCATCATGCTGCCTACGTTAACAAGCTAAAAGACATGCTGCCAGGTTCTGGCCTAGAAGACAAAACCTTGCCAGAGATCATCGTAGCGACTGCTAAAGATGACAGCAAACAAGGTATGTTTAATCAAGCAGCCCAAGTATGGAACCATACGTTCTACTGGAACTGCATGACACCAAAAAATGGCGGCGGCGCACCAACAGGTGACCTAAAAGCCAAAATCGAAGAAGACTTCGGTAGCTATGACAAGTTCCGTGAAGAGTTTAAAAATGCTGCATTGACTCAGTTTGGTTCAGGTTGGGCATGGCTAGTTGCTGATAAAGTCGGTGGCAAATTGTCAATCGCCAAAACAGCAAACGCTGATACTCCACTTGCACATGACCAAGTCGCGGTATTGACTTGCGATGTATGGGAACACGCGTACTATGTCGATTACCGTAACCGTCGTCCTGACTATGTAGACACGTTCCTAGACAAGCTTGTGAACTGGGACTACGCAAACGCAAAATATAAAGGTCAAGACGCTGGTGTTGAAGCGTAATCTTTAGTTTAGCAATTGATTAATAAAAAAGAGCACCGTTTGGTGCTCTTTTTTTTGATTTAGAGAAAGCTGGGGTGTTGATAATGACAGCGCGCAGCTCAGGACAGTAGCAGTCGATATAGCAATGTGATAGCGACCGTTGCTAGCATCAGTACGGATGTATAAAAGGCGAGGGTAAAACCGACAGCACGTGCTGGCGCGCCATGACGATAGCCCATAAAAAACAGCACACGCCCAATAGCAAAAAGCACGCCTGCTAAGGCTGGTACCGACAGCCAAGAGATGGGCATGGTCACGCTCCACAGCAGATAAGCAGCTATCGCTAAAACGAATTGTTCGAGCGTATTTTGTAACAAGGATTGTAAAAGCCTTAATGTTTGACTGCTATCGGTTATTGAGCCGTCTATATCAGAGGGCGAAAAAAAGCGATATCTGGCAATACGACCGATTGCTACCATCAAGCACAGTGCGGGTAACGTCAATGACTGAATACCAATGCTCAGACGCTCAGCATGAGACATGTTAATATTATAAGACAGAGGATTGAACCACGCGCTAAGTACAACCGTACTTATTGCCACCAAAGCACCGATTAACATACCTGCCAATACTTTTTTTTGTTTATCATCTAGCGACATGGTTCGCTCCTATTCGCGCAGTAGGGGTTGGGTGACCTCATGGCTTACAAATCTTTGTGCGGTCCAAAAACTTCATAAAAGATATGACCTGCAGGGACAGCAAGCGCCATCAGCTGGTGTCGTATAGATGCCATAAATGGCGTCGGTCCACAGATATAAAAGTGCCCATTACTTAATGGTAGTTTCTCTTGAATGTCATCGAGCACCATCAGCCCTGAGTGTAACCCAAGCCGTATATCAGTGGTCTTTTCTTCATTTTGTCGATACCACGTATGGGTATGTACATGTGGATTGTTCGTGGCAATCTTGGCAATGCGTGCGTCAAAAGAATGCTGCGTCTTATTCTCACAGGCGTGCAAGAAAAAGGTCTCTTTGTCAGGTGTAGCCGCCTGCAATAATTCGAGCATACTGAGCATGGGCGTAATACCCACACCCGCAGAAATCAATACTACAGCATGGTCTGTTGCCACGCTATTGAGATAAAACGCGCCTGCTGGCGGGAATGCCTCTACACGGTCGCCGACATGCAGCACATCGTGAAATAAGTTTGAGACAATACCAGCTTTGGGTGTTTGCTCACGTTTAATACTGATACGGTAAGTCTGACCATTAGGGCAGTCGGATAGCGAATATTGTCTGATTTGTTCATAGTCGTGATGTGCGGGTTTGACCTTGATACCCAAAAACTGTCCCGCTCGATAATCCGCTACGGCTTTGCCATCTTCAGGACGGAGCACAAAGCTGGTTACCAAATCTGACTCTTGGATTTTTTCACTAATAATAAATGGGCGTGCGCCGCGCCAACCGCCCACTTTTTCTTCACTAAGCTGATACAGATTTTCTTCATAATGAATGAACAAATCTGCCAAGAACTGATACGCCTCACTCCACGCCTGCTCAACTTCAGGTGTGAATTGCTCAGGTGACAGCTCTTTGAGCGTCGCCAGCAAATTGGCACCGACAATCGGGTAATGTTCAGGCTGGACGTATAGGCTGGCGTGCTTGTGTGCAACCCTTGCGATAATGTCGTCTAATGCTTCTAAGTCATCAATATGTTTGGCATAAGCAGCAACTGCAGAAAATAAGGCAAATTGCTGTGCGCCTGTGACTTGATTACTCATATTAAAAATATTCATCAGCTCAGGATTTTTTCTGAACATTTTTTTATAAAAGTGGTCCGTAATGTCTGTGCCTGCTTTCTCTAAAATGGGAACCGTGCTTTTTACAATATCCATGGTGTGCTGCGATAACATAAGAAATCTCCTAAGAGTGGGTCATAAAACAATGGTCAGTATGCGGGTGTGTCAAGCGTTACTGGTTATCTAACGAAAAGATGAGGGTATTGGGATCAGTAATACCAAAGCGGCTTGCGACAGCCGTTTCAAACGCTCGGTGTGACAAGGTGTGCTGCTGATCATCGAGCACTTGTGCATCCGCACCGATAGCAGTGCGCCAAATATTGGTCGGGGTCTGAAGGAGCGTGAGCACGGATTGGGCGATAAGAGCAGGGTCGCTGCCATGATTAATCTTGTTCGCCAAATTATTGATAAAGTGACTAGCGGTCTGCCCTGCGGTGCTGTTGGGGTCTATGGTTGCAGGCTCAATATGCGCCCCGCTATTGGCAAAGCCTGTCTGAAACAGACCAGGCGCGATGGTGCTGACTTTGATATTAAAAGGAGCAAGCTCGTAGCGGGCACTGTCGCTAATGCCTTCAACGGCATATTTAGAAGCATTGTATAGCGACAGATAAGGCAGTCCCATTTTGCCAAGGAATGAGCTGATATTAATAATATGCCCTATGCCTTGCGCCATCATCTGTGGGATGACTGCCTGCATACAGCGCACCACGCCAAACACATTGACATCAAATTGACGATACAGCTCGTTGGCATCACAGTGTTCGATAGTTGAGATGTAGCCATATCCTGCGTTATTGATTAAGACATCAAGCCTGCCTTCTTGCTCAATAATATACTCGACCGCCTGCGTGATGCTGTGCGTCTCCATCACATCCAGATAAATCGGTATCAGGTTACTGAGTCTTTGATCTTGATTCAGTAGTTGTGCTGACTTCTGCTGCTGTCTGTAGCCTGCATAAACACGGTAGCCTTGATTGGCGAGTAGGGTTGCTGTTGCCAGACCCATACCTGAATTTGCGCCCGTAATCATTACGATAGTTGCCATACTGCCTCCTTAGTTAGTAGGCAAATCATACGAACGTAAATAGATACATGTCAAATGCATCTATTGATTCAAATCATGATTGTGGCATATTGTCGAGAAAATGAATAAAAAACAGAGTGAGCGTCATAAACTATCTTTACAAAGATACATATAAAATGTATCTTATATTTTTATAAAGATATGAAGGTGGTTCATGCAGCTCACTCGCTATACAGACTATGGCTTTCGCATATTGATTTATTTGGCACTGCTGCCGAAGGACGAGTTGGCGCACATTGATGATATTTGTGAGGCATATCAGCTGTCTAAAAACCATGTGAATAAAATCGTGCATCAACTGGGTCAAGAGCACATTATTGAGACCAAGCGCGGTAAAAACGGTGGCTTTCGACTCACTAAACACCCCGAAGAGATTAATATCGGTAAGACGCTGGTGCTCTTGGAGTCCACATTAAATATCATTGATTGCAATAAGCCCCATTGCGCGATTTTGCCTGCCTGCCGCTTAAAGCATATCTTTGCGGACGCTACCAAGGTATTTTTATTGGAGCTAGAAAAGTTCACCTTGCAAGATGTGCTGTCGGGTCAAGAAACTGCGTTAAAAAATATTCTACTCGCAGATGGGTAGGGGGATGCGTCATGGCAATGCTGACTGCTGCTCGTGAGCGCGCTTTTATTGACTTGTTCAAAGACAAGCTGGCGACCTTGCATATCAATCCAAGTATCGTAGATGCGTATACCGATGTGGCAGTATTTGAAGCGGATAAAAAAACGCTGATTCCAACTGGCGAGCCGACGGAACATTGGTGCTGGCTGCTGTATTCAGGTATGGCACGTGGTTATGTGAGCGCGTCAGGCAAAGAGGTCACCTGTGAGCTGCTGAATGCGGGTAAATTTATCCTACCGACAGTCAGCTTAAACGATGACCAAAGTCTATCCAGCCACATAACCCAGTATGAAACAATCAGTCGCTGTATTTTGTTACGATTGCCCATGGCACTGGTACAAGCGCTGCCTTTTCAGGCACTGCTCCTAGATATCCTTAATCAGTATTTGACAGATAAGCTGGCACGAGAGCACATCCTGATGGTTGCCAGCGCTCAAGAAAGAATTGAGCGCCTGCGTGCGGCTATGCCGTGTCTCTATGAGCAGGTAAGTCAAAAATATTTAGCCAGTTTTATCGCTATTAGCAGTGAAGCGTATTCACGTAATAAATAAACTAACGTGTATGACACACCTAGCAAATAAAAATCACCACGCTACTGCAAATAGTGTATAACTGGTACGACCAATAACGAGAAAAATCATGACCCCACATATCCAAACACTACGCCTAACCTTGCGTCTGTTTACCGCCGCCGATGCCGCCGATTTATTGGCTTATCTGTCCAATCCCATACCGAACTGTTTTGCAGGCGATAAGGTGACCTCGATGGATGAGGCACTGGCAAAAATCGCCAAAAGACAAAAAGATGGTGACTATATTGCGGTCTGTCTTAGAGACTCAAATCAAGTGATTGGTGAGATTTTCTTTAATAAGGAGGAGCCTGATACCTACTCTGTCGGCTGGAACTTTAACGAAGCGTTTCATGGTAAAGGCTTCGCGAGCGAGAGCGCCCATGCTTTTATTGATTATCTGTTCAACCAAGCGGGTGCCCGCCGCATCTATGCCTATGTCGAGGTGGACAATACCGCCTCGCAAAAGTTGTGCGAGCGCTTGGGTCTTCGTAAAGAGGGACACTTTGTAGAGTTTATCTCGTTTATCAAAAACGCAGATGGCACGCCAAAATATGAAGACACGCTGCAATATGCGATATTAAAAAAAGAATGGCTGGCGCATAACGAGGCGACTGACCGCACTTGATAAAATTATGCGTGATGACGCTATAATACAGGCAACGCAAGGATGCAATGTAAAGAGGGGGATGGCGTGAACAAAGCACATAGCGCAGTACTAATCACATTGACCCTGTCGGTGCTGAATCTGTGCGTGATGATACTCAGTATGATGACGAAAACGCGCGGCTTTTCTGATTATTCAATGCCCGACTACCCGCCAATAGTCATCACGTTGTTTACGGTGTGTTTGATTACCCTTGGGGTGCTGAGTATCTGGCAACTGTTTTCGGGACTCGACGGCCAAGCGATGCGCGGTAATATACTGCTACTACTCGCGTTGGAGTTTTTTGTGGTGTATGTACTAGGTATCACTAATATCTTCCCGCACTCGGCAGAACCGATAAGGCAGATGCTGTTTGCGGTAGAAGTGTTTGGCGCTGTGCTGGCGGTACTACTGTTTGTGAGTGCAGGTTGGTATGTTAAGGTGGTGAATATGCCTAATTCTGGGTGATAGGTGTAAGGCTATTAGAGATAAGAAAAGGACACGGTGGGTGTCCTTTTTTGTTAGATACTATTTTTGGTCTCTAGTCCTAATATGTTCTTGTGTATCAGGTGGAATTAAGTCTGCATACAAACTTTCTAGCTCTTTTGGCTTAGTAATTAGCTCATCTGCAATAAAGTTCAAAATACTAAATAACTTCTCGGCTACTTCTGCATTATCATCTAAATTTATCTGCCCAGGATGTACGGCATTGTTTCCTACTACTCTTAGTAAGTCTAAAGCTTGCTGTATCTTAGGGCTTAAACCTTCTGCTACTAAATCTTTTATATCACTATTAATGTTTTTACCACTTTTACCTACTTGCTTCAATAATTTTTGAAGAGCTAAGCGCAAAAGAGCTGTAGAACCTTTTGGCGAATCTACTAAGATAGTTGAAGCTTCAAGGTAAAGAACTTTTATGTCTTCATCTAAATCTTCATTAGGTAATGGAACCGTAGTTTTCTTCGGGTAAATAATCTTTTCGTTTATCCACAAAGTGGATTCTTCGCACGATGCACAGGTTGCTATTGAGAAACCCTTAGGTATAAACTGATAAAGATGATTTTGAAAATTGTTGTCAACTTTATTTAAAAATTTAATTATATGTTGTTGGGCAGTAACATTAACGCTTGATCTATAGTCTAAATAGAGGTGGTTAATAATTTGCATAGCTGTAGTGCCAGCCTCATTAGCATCAAACCATTCTTGAATTGCAATAGTATTACAATTAGGACATTGAAATTTATTATCTTTGTACCTTGGTATCATTTGAGACTCCAGAAATTGGCAATGTATAAAATATTACTTTATAGAGGGTTTGAACTTTGGATTACAACACCTCAAACTTACTCAACGTTTCTCGCAACATCGAAATATCATAAGAAGAATGAGCATCAACCTTACTCCAAAAACCCTATCCCTGTCACCACTAATGACCAACTTTATTCAACTACTTTCCAGCCATTATCTCCATCCACCATCGACTCATCAAACACCCGTCTAAAACCTTGCTGAATCAGCTCAAAGCGTGATGGCGTAGGCTCGTTATCTACTTTGATAACAGGTGCATCTATCGGTGTGATAGCTTGCCATTGCGCACTGTCATTGGCTTTATCCGCTAATACAAAACTAAAGAACGCCGTATCACCTGCCATCATACGCAAATCATCAACGACCAGCTGTTCGGCTGCATCGCTAGTAATAGAAGTGGCGAGTGGCATTTGGACGCGATATCCTGTCCAGTCACCTGAGAACCAATCAAGACGCTCGGCATAAGGTCGGCTTTGCGCTGGCAGGTTTGCCCGTAGCGTCTGCGTGTTGTCGTACTGCGTTAGGTAGCGATATTCAGGCAAGCGGCTGTCTAAGACACTGCCTCTGAGTTCGATCAATCTATTTTGATCGTCTTCGGCAACGGTACGCCACATAAGGATCGTCGGTAAGACAGGCATGGTTTTAAGGCGCGTGGTATGGATATTAGCCGCTGCCAAAGTTTGCTTAGCTTGGGACTGTGCATGGTATTTTAAGCCTAAGCCGAGCAGTAAATAGCTGCTACTAAGCAGCAGCATCCACAGGGCAAAGCGTTGACAGTTAGCCAGCAGTCCTGACTTAAATACCGCAAGTTTGCACCCTTTAATAAGTCCCACAATCAGGGCTGCAAGGAGCGGCAGGGTATAGAGTGGATCAATGATAAAGACGGAGGCAATACTGATCGGGGTAATCTGTAACGGGTCTTGTAGCGGCCACAGCAGCTGCGTGCCATAGACGGTAAAGCTGTCTAAAATCGGATGGGTGGTCAAAGCTAGCGTCATGGCGAGTGCTAAGCGCCGCGTGGAATAGGGCAGCGGCATATCGCGCCAGTGATGATAGCGACTAAGCAGCCACGCGCCGATGATACCCACTGCGGTCAAGACGAGTAATGAATGACTAAAGCTGCGATGGTAGGTCATGTCACTGATGGGATCGGGGTAGCTGATGAGTACATCCAAATCAGGTAGCGTGCCTAACATCGCCCCATATAAGTAGGCTTTACGGCCTTGGTATTTGCCAAGTATCGTCCCTTGGACGCTAGCACCTAAGACAATTTGACTGAGTGAGTCCATATGCAGTGATGGTGACCCCAAGATGATTGATGATATTAATACAGTAAACGAATACTACTGGATAAGTGATGTGGATGGCTATCGGGTAAAAGCGTGTCAAAGTGCTGACATTCATAGCATCCTACCAGTACTCAGCACCGTAAATTTGATTATCTTTTAGTGAATCCATTGAGTTATCGGTTATTTCACTCGCTTTTGCTATTAATTTTCTAAACAATTTCTGCTCTTGGCTATCCAAATAATACCTTGTAACAACAGTTTCATAGTCAGCAGGATAATGTAGAATTGCTGAGTAATGCAGGCAAAAGCTGTCTTCTTTAAAAGAAAATATAGCTTCTAAGCTAGATTCTGATTTGACCCCATGTAAATACAAGTAGTCTCCTACTTTGCATTTTTCAAGGTATTGAGCATTTTCCCAATCTGATGCCAAATTGCCTTTATATTTTAGAAAGTAGGGTATGTAGACACTGTACATTTTATGAATGCTAACAAAGTAATCAACTAGCCTTCTGCGGCTTATAACCTGAAAATCAAAAAAATACTCGCGTTTTTCATAATTTGAGACGGCATTAGACAAAGTACCTTCCAATACATAGGATTTGAGAATTTCAGATGGTCTTTTATCGTACCACCCATTAAGCTCTGAGTGAGGCGGTAACCATAACAGGTATGCATGTCCTTCCTCTGCATAGTCTTCATTCTCATCAAGCTTTATAGGGTAGGTTTGACCGACTTTTGGTAGTAAGCTGTCTAGCTGGATTATTTCTTCCCAGTTTTCATCCCAACATAATCTTGACCATTGCATCGTTTGTAACAGTTGGATCGATTTTATCTGCTCATTTTTTGGTTCTTTTTGAGACCGAGAAAAACCAAACAAGTTCGCTAGGTTTATCAGCATCACAACACCTCAAATTCAAGCTTTCCCAGCGCCTCACGCAGCATGGCAATATTATAATACGCATGCGCATTGACGGTGTTTTGAAAGAAAATATAGAGCGTGTCAAAGTGCTGAAGCTGATTGGCAATCGCTTGTGCCCAATCCTGCATCTCCGCCTCGCTATAGCGATAATCATGACGATCAGCCGCGCTCATCGCATCCCACCAGTTCAGGTTATTGCCATGCATCCGCAAATAACCAGTACGCTCAGTGAATATCAGACGTGATGGTGGCAATCCACCAACTTTGGGATAATCGACACTGCACCAAATCAAGCCTTGCTGTGCAAAGCTATCAATGACTTGCGGCGTGTGCCAGCCGTTGTGACGAAACTCAATGGCGAGTGGGTAGTCTTGAAACCAGCTGACAAGCTCTGCTAAGTAGAGGCGATGCTCGCGAGTACGATCGAAGCCATGCGGGAACTGGAGTAATAATGGCGCTAACGCATCCGCTTCGATAAGTGGAGATAAGGCATTTAGAAAGGCCTGTGCATGATCGCTTGTTCCTTTGCGCGCATGGGTAAAGTCTTGATGCAGTTTGACGGCAAATTTTAATTCACTATTGGCTTGCGCATAGGCTTTATCCACCATACCTGAAAAGGCTTTTTGACCAATGGGGGCATAGAATGTGCTATTAATTTCGACTGCGCCGTATTGCTTGGCGTATTCACGCAAAAAATCCGTCTTTTTGGTGCCTTGCGGATACAGCGTACCGAGCAAGTCAGTATCGCTATAGCCGCCAGTGCCAAGGTAGATACGCGGGCTGGGCGTTGCTTGCGAGGTCATAAGTCACCACTCACGATAATCAGGTGATAAAAACAGATGGCTATTAAGCTGCAAGTAAGTCAATACAAAGACCACAGCGCCATCAGCCATAAGATAAACAACAAGCCCAATGCCAAAAACTGCGCGGCTGACCCAACATCTTTGGCGATTTTCGCCAGTGGGTGCTTGGCGGTGGAGGTGTGATCGACGCTCGCTTCAATCCCTGTGTTAAACAGCTCGGTGATGAGTGAGACAAACGAGGCAATCAGTAGCGCCATCTTAATAGGAATAGTAAACGGTATGAAGATCAGCACGATCAATAATACCAAATTGAGCCAAAGCACTTGCCGAAACGCCGCTTCGTTTTTATAAGCAGCGATAAAGCCATCTGCCGAAAAACCTGCGGCTTTAACAATACGGTTCAAGCCAGTCTTACCTTTTACCGCTTCAGCGAAGCTCTCAGCCGTTTGTGAGCCAATATCTGGCGTATAGTTGGCGTGATCGTGCGCGCTGGCATGGTGGGCGTCGCGATGTGACGGCTCAGGATCTGATGGCGAATTTGTGCTCATAGGGTGGATTCATTATGGTTAAGGGTTGTCGTTAATCGTTATGGCGGTTTTGCTATAGTTGATATAGGCATCATCAAATAGATTAACAATAGACGAGTATTAAAAAAGTCTTATTTTTTACGCGCCCATAACCATTCAATCAATGCCAATAACGCGTCATTGTTTTTGCCAATGTTGTCTTGAGTGTCGCCAAGCTCACGACTGATAGCGGCGCGTCCCTCATTAAACAGCGATTGCGCATAACTCGTCGCACCATCAGCGCCCATGAGTTTGACATAGGTAGATTTATCCAGCTTTTCATCGCTACCTGCAGGTTTGCCCAGCGCATCAGTCGACATCGTGACATCGAGTACGTCATCTTGAACTTGAAAGGCCAGCCCAATATGCTGGGCGCACTCTTGCAATGCCATGCGCTGCGGGGCAGTTGCGCCCGCACAAATGCCGCCCATGAGCATCGCCGCCTCAATGAGCGCCCCTGTTTTATCACGGTGGATGGCTTCCAAATCGTTTTGTGCAATGTCGTTATTGGCTTCGGCATTGAGATCGAGCATTTGACCTGACACCATGCGCCGTGCGCGCGGGGCAAATATCGCGAGTAACTGGCTTGCGATAGCGGTGTCGAACGGCGCGAAGGTTGGCATCTCCGCAGTCAATACTTCAAAAGCCAAAGTTTGCAACACATCGCCTGCCAGCAGCGCTGTCGCTTCATCAAAGGCGATATGAGCGGTTGGCTGTCCGCGTCTGAGCTCGTCATCATCCATACATGGCAAGTCATCATGCACCAGTGAATAAGTATGGAGCAGCTCAACTGCTAAGGTAGCGCGGCGGCACATATCATAATGTGCCTCAGTGATGGCGACGGTGTCTGGCTGCGCGGCGTGCACACTGCTAAAGCTGCTCATTACCAGTAACGGACGTACCCGCTTGCCTTGGGCGGTCATCACATAATGGCAGGCATCCAGCAGGGGATTTGGCAGCTGCGCGTACTCAAGGAGGGTTTCGATATCTTGTCCCAGCTGCGCGCGCAGGACGTCATGATCGGTCGAAAACGTGGTTACCGGCGCAGGGCGCAGCGTCAAAGAGGCAGTCATAATCTAACCCATTATCAAAGTGATCAAAGAAAACGTAAAAATATGGCTAGTGTAGCATGATAGTGCGGGTTGCTCGCCGCTACCGTATGTGCGCTGTTGGTTTTGGTTACGCATTGGTGATTTAACTTACACGGCGAATATGTTTTGATGAGGTTGCGTGTTTTTTTTGACACTTGTTGGTTATTGCGGCGGCGCTGTGCTGAGACATAAAGCAGGCCTTAGGTGCGGTAAACAATAGATAGTGACTTGTGAGTCTGGCTTTAGCTTGTGACAGTCACTGCCATAATCCCTACACTAATTGACGTTAGTGGGGTTTGTACGCAGGCGCTTACAGGATGCGGGGTTTGCTTTGATGCCGCTCGTATCTGCTACTATTTAGCACGCGTTGCCGTACTCAGTCAGCAAGATCAAAACAGGCGTTTTGATGGCTTGGTGCGGTTTATAACAACACGGTTTATAACAACAACAAGTGCTGGATTAGCACCGCATAAGTCCAGTTTTTACCACGTTTATCACATCGCTTTTATCATACAACAAGGAGTTCCACATGGTATATCAAGGAAATCGCATCACGGTGACAATGCTAGAGGATGGCATCGCCAACATGCAATTCAATGCCGAAAATGAGAGCGTCAACAAATTCGACGCCGAAACCAACAAGCAATTTGGCGACGCGGTCAGCGCGCTTGAGCAAGCAGACGATGTCAAAGGGCTGATCGTCACCTCAAGTAAAGGCGTATTTATCGCGGGCGCTGACATCACCGAGTTTGTCGCGGCCTTTAAAAAGCCAGAAGATGATATCAAGCATTGGATCATTGATATCAATGAAGTGTTCAATCGCTTTGAAGACTTACCATTCCCCAAAGTTGCGGCCATCAATGGTGCGGCGCTTGGCGGCGGCTGCGAGATGGCGCTGGTGTGTGAATATCGCGTGATGAGCGAAAAAGCCATTATTGGTTTGCCAGAGAGTCAGTTGGGTCTGTTCCCAGGCTTTGGCGGTACAGTTCGTAGCACACGCCTAATCGGTGTGGACAATGCGCTAGAGATGATTGCCACTGGTCAACCGAAAAAACCATTGGCTGCATTACAACTCGGCTTGGTTGATGCCACCGTTCCTGCTGATGACTTACAAGATGCGGCGATCGACTTGGTCAAAAAATGTATCTCAGGTGAACTTGATTGGCAAGCCAAGCGTGAAGAAAAACTCAACCCCATTAAGCTAAACCAATTAGAACAGGCTATGGCCTTTAATAGCGCCAAAGGGATGATCTTTGCCAAAGCCAATCCCAAGCAGTACCCCGCACCTGCTATCGCCATCCAAGCGATTGAAAAACACGTCAACCTGCCCCGTGATAAAGCGATTGAGGTTGAGGCAGCAGGCTTTGCTAAGGCGGCGAAAACCCCGCAAGCAGAAAGCATGGTCGGTCTGTTCTTAAACGATCAGATGGTCAAAAAACTGGCCAAAAAACACAGCAAGCAAGCACATGATATCAATGAGGCGGCTGTCTTAGGCGCAGGTATCATGGGCGGCGGTATCGCTTACCAAGCAGCCAGCAAAGGCTTGCCGATCATCATGAAAGACATCAAGGTTGAGCAATTAGACCTTGGTATGGGTGAAGCCAGCAAACTGCTGGGCAAAATGGTCGATCGCGGCAAAATGACCCCAGCAAAAATGGGTGAAACGCTCAGCCGTATCCGTCCGACGCTCAACTATGGCGACTTTGGCGAAACCGATATCGTCATCGAAGCAGTGGTTGAAAACCCAAATGTCAAACGCAGCGTACTCAAAGAAGTCGAAGGGCTGGTCAAAGACGATTGTATCCTAGCGTCAAATACCTCAACGATTTCGATCACTTATCTAGCAGAAGCGCTGGAGCGTCCCGAAAACTTCGTGGGGATGCACTTTTTTAACCCTGTGCACCGCATGCCACTGGTTGAAGTGATTCGCGGTGAAAAATCCTCTGAAGAAGCGATTGCCACCACCGTCGCGCTGGCAAGCAAAATGGGCAAAACGCCTGTTGTGGTCAATGACTGCCCAGGATTTTTGGTCAACCGCGTGCTGTTCCCATACTTTGGCGCGTTTGACTTACTGCTCAAGCAAGGTGCTGACTTCGCCCACGTAGATAAAGTCATGGAAAAGTTCGGCTGGCCGATGGGTCCTGCTTATCTTATCGACGTGGTCGGTCTAGATACGGGCGTGCATGGTGCAGAAGTGATGGCAGACGGCTTCCCTGATCGTATGAAGCCTGACTATAAAGGTGCCATCCAGCATCTATACGAGAACGAGCGTCTGGGTCAGAAAAACGGCGTTGGATTTTATAAGTACGAAACTGACAAGCGCGGTAAGCCCAAAAAAGTCGCTGATGAGGCTACCTATGAGCTGCTCAAAGCCACCACCGATAGCGACACTCAAGCCTTTGATGACCAAGCCATCATTGACCGTACCATGCTGGCATTTTGTAATGAGACCGTGCGCTGCCTAGAAGACAACATCGTCAGCACGCCTGCTGAGGCCGATATGGCGATGATTATGGGCGTCGGCTTCCCGCCGTTCCGCGGTGGCCCTTGCCGTTATATCGACCAGCTCGGTCTGGATAACTATTTGGCACTGTGTGACAAATACGCCCATCTTGGCAAAGCCTATGAAGCCCCGCAAAAGATTCGCGACATGGCAGCAAATGGTGAGTGTTTTTATCCAGTAGCTTAAGCGTTTTAAGCGCTATTGATAAAGGCCATCATGCCAAGTAAAAAGCAACGGAATTATGGCAGTAAGCAGGGCAATGAGACAACAAACCGCTGATAAGTACCTATATTAAGTACCTATATGAAGTAGGAGCAGGGTTATCTATCACATTATCCATAAGCGCCGCTGCTGCCAACAATAACAAATGAAAAGGAATATAAAATGACAGTATTAAGTCCAAAAGATGTGGTCATCGTCGATGGCGTCCGTTCGGCCATGGGCCGCTCAAAAAATGGTATGTTCCGTCATGTGCGTGCTGATAGTCTGTCGGCCGAGCTGGTACGGGCGTTAGTAGAACGTAACGACTTTGATACCAATGATATCGAAGATATTATCTGGGGCTGTGTCAATCAAACCCTAGAACAAGGCATGAATATTGGCCGCAATATCGGTCTTCTTGCCGACATTCCAAAAACCGCAGGCGGACAGACCGTTAACCGTTTGTGCGGCTCGTCCATGCAAGCACTGCATACCGCAGCTGCACAAATCATGACCAACCAAGGCGACACCTTTATCATCGGTGGTGTTGAGCACATGGGTCACGTCGGCATGATGCATGGCATTGATCTCAATCCAGCAGCGTCAAAGCACTATGCCAAAGCCTCAAACATGATGGGTCTCACCGCTGAAATGCTGGGACGCATGAACAACGTAACCCGCGAAGAGCAGGACGCTTTCGGTCTCGAATCACATCGCCGTGCGTGGGAAGCTACCACCGAAGGTCGTTTTGATAATGAAATCATCGGTATCGAAGGCCATGATGAACAAGGCCGCTTGCAGCTGTGTACCGTTGATGAAGTGATCCGTCCTGATGCGACCATCGAGCAGATGCAAAAGCTGCGCCCTGCTTTTGATCCAAAAGGCGGTACCGTCACTGCTGCGACCTCATCAGCACTGTCTGATGGCGCGTCTGCCATGCTGGTCATGAGCGCCCAAAAAGCCAAAGACTTGGGACTCAAACCACGCGCCCGTATTCGTAGTATGGCGATTGCTGGCTGTGATGCGGCGATCATGGGCTATGGCCCTGTCCCAGCCACCAACAAAGCATTGAAGCGTGCTGGCATGAGTCTAGAAGACATCCAGACCATCGAGCTGAACGAAGCCTTTGCCGCGCAAAGCCTATCAGTGCTCAAAGCATTGAACCTGCAAGACAAGCAAGACATCGTTAACATCAATGGCGGCGCGATCGCTCTTGGGCATCCGCTCGGCTGCTCAGGTGCGCGTATTACCGTCACCTTGCTCAACGCCATGGAGCAGATGGATACCGAAATCGGTCTAGCGACGATGTGTATCGGCCTTGGTCAAGGCATTGCGACGGTGATTGAGCGGGTGTAAAAAAGCCAATATCTTGTTATGTATTGCCCGTTCTTAGATTTGTTTAAAAGAGTATCAGCTCTTAATGAAGGGCATTTGTCTATGATATTCTGACAATGTGCACTATGTGAGTCAGTAGTGATAACACAGACGAGCTATTTTATTTAGAAAAACAAACGATAATAATATGAGGTCGATTATGTCAGACAGTCAGAACGTTCAAGAATCTAAAACAACATCTACAAAAGTGGCAGTAGTCACCGGCTCAGCAGTCGGTTTGGGCAATGCAATTGCGACACGGTTAGCGAATGACGGTTTCAAAGTTGTGCTACATGATATCAATGAAGAAAACCTTCAAAAGGCGGAGAAAACGCTGTCTGATGCGGGTTTTGACGTTAGCGCGGTAGTAGGTAATGTGCTCAATCGTGAGGATCAGTTTAAGGTGGCGAAACATGCGGTAGACAAATTCGGTCGCCTAGACGTCTTTGTTAATAACGCCGGTGTAGAGTCGGTGTCTCCTTTTTTAGAGATTGAAGAATCAGAAATTGATCGGGTACTTGATATCAATATCAAAGGGGTCATTTTTGGTACACAAGCGGCTGCTGAACAAATGAAAACCCAAGACGGTGTTGGCAAGATTATCAATGCTTGTAGTATTGCAGGTCATGAAGGTTATGAGATGTTGAGCCTTTATTGTGCCAGTAAGTTTGCGGTACGTGCATTTACGTATGCGACGGCTAAAGAGCTTGCGAAGTATGATATTCGTGTCAATGCTTATTGTCCTGGGGTCGCTGACACGTCGATGTGGGAGCGCATCGACCAAGCGTTCGTTGACCATAAAGGCTATGAACCTAAGCAAGCATGGAAAGAATTTACGAGCGGGATTTTGGTTGGTCGTCCACAACAGCCCAATGATGTTGCCAACTTAGTATCATTTTTAGCATCAGAAGACTCTGATTATATCACTGGACAAACCATCTTGACGGATGGAGGAATGGTATTTAGATAAGATGGCTATGTGATGCATGTTTGGTCGTCAAATTTAAATTTAAACAATCTAAAATTATTCAATCGAAATGGAAAGGCCTTACATTTATTGTGAGGCCTTTTTATATTATTGATAACGAAAAGATATCCTCATTGACGTACCAAACAAAGTATGACTAAATGATAAGCAAGCAGTCATAATTATTGATAACAAAAATGCTTAATGACGCCGCCATGAATGAACATGTTGGTCATCAGCGTCATCCATCCACGCCGCTGTACAAGGAGTGTATTATGCCTTCCATGATTACCCACCGCACTTATCGCATTGCCCGCGAAAATACCCAAGCCATGATGGTTGATGTGCAAGAGCGCCTCATGCCGCACATCTATGACCACGAAGCCATCACCAAAAAAATCGCCACATTGACGCAAGGGCTACAAGCACTTGGCATCCCCATTATGCTCAATGAACAATATAACAAGGGTCTGGGTGATACCTTGCCTGAGATTTTTGAGTTATTAGAGGGTTCCAACCGCACCCGTTTTGACAAAGTAACCTTTAGCGCCTGTGACAACAATGACTCATGGCACTATCTGGCACAGCAAAACCGCAGTACGGTGCTGGTGTATGGTATTGAGGCGCATGTCTGCGTGATGCAAACGGCGCTTGATTTGTTGGATAACGGCATGCAGCCAGTGATTATTGCCGATGCCATTGGCTCACGATTTCCTTATGATAAAAAACAAGCCATTCGCCGTATCCGCCGCGCAGGTGCTGTGGTGACTACTGTGGAGTCTATCTTATTTGAGCTGTGCCGCAGCAGCGAAGACCCTGCGTTTAAGACCATCAGCAATTTGATCAAATAGCCACCTGATCTCAGCGCCGCGCGGTTCTGCTCTGTGACCGCCACTGTCAAAAAGATAGCGCTTAATTCGTTAAGCGCTATTTTTTCTGCCGCTTAACAAGGTATCATTTGTTTATCTTTATTTAAAAACAGTTGAAAACATATATGCCATTAAGTGAAGCCAACTCAAGCATTGATATCGATGATGTCACTCATTTTTTATTAGAGCTGGATGCCCTCAAACGGGTCAGTCGTCGCAGCTACGTGACCCAGACCACGCGGCGAGAAAACGCCGCCGAACATTCTTGGCATTTGGCCATGGCCTGCTGGTCAATCGCTGAGTTGTTTACATTAGACGTCAATCATGAAAAGCTGCTGAAGATGGCGCTGGTACATGACTTGGGTGAGATTGATGCTGGCGATACATTTTTGTATGCTGCGACGCGCGGGGACGCGCATGTTGAAGAGCGTGCGGGCATGGCCAGATTGCAGCGCGAGCGGGGCAATGGTATTACGGATTTGAGCGCGGTTTGGGAAGCGCAGGAGACTGGCAAGAGCAAGGAGACCGAGCTGCTCAAAGTGGTGGATCGCTTATTGCCGTTTTTACTCAACTTAAATACCGAGGGCAAAACGTGGCGTGAGCTTGGGGTCACGCATAGCCAGGTCGAGGGTGCTCATGCGTTTATCCACGACAGTTTTCCGCCCATTCATAAGTGGCTATCACACAATATTGACTATGCGACCAAGCAAGGATGGCTGATCGATGCGTAAGCCGATGCTGTTTAACCCAGCAAAGCCATGACATTGTTTGTCACTATTTTTGAACTCAAGAGATGATTTTATGAGCGCAACTCGCCTATGTAAAGGCATGGCAACCTCGGTGGCCATGATGGTTCTACTCAGCTTGGCACCGCTCACGCAGGCGGCTGAGACGATTGGTAATGGTGGTAAATTGGCACAAGATGCCAAAAAGCAAATCGGTGTTACTACCAGTTATGATCCCTCTTATCGTCAGCTGGACTTCCCGCGTGGTGACGTGCCAATAGAGACGGGGGTCTGCACGGATGTGGTCATTCGTGCCTATCGTTTACAAAATATCGACTTGCAGCAGTTGGTCAATCACGACATGAAACAGAACTGGTCTGCTTACCCCAAAATCTGGGGGCTAAAATCAACCGATAAAAATATCGACCATCGCCGCGTGCCCAATCTTGAGACATTTTTTGCCCGTCATGGACAGTCGTTATCAACGACAGATGTAAAGAGTTTTCAAGCAGGAGATGTGGTGACATGGCGGTTGCCTGACAGTAACTTGCCGCACGTTGGTATTGTCTCAGACAAGCGCGCCTATGATGGCACGCCACTGATCATCCACAATATTGGCCGTGGTACGCAAGAGACCAATATCTTATTTAAGTACCCCATCCATACTCATTTTCGGTATCAATCATGATCAATCCGCGCCATACCAGCCGCCGATGAGCGTGCATTACTGAGAGCCATTTGAGGGTTACACGAGGTTGGTCATACCCATCAGTTGACCCATTTGTACTGGGGTGGTTGGTGCCAGATCGACCTGCCACATGGCCCCAGCGGCTTTTGGTAATATCACAATCGCTGTTGAGCCCAAATAAAAGCGTCCCAGCTCATCGCCTTGTGCCAATAGTATGTCATGCGTGGCTTCTTGGATGTCGGGGCTGCGGCTGATCTTGCCCGTCGCGACGGTCTCAATCCCAGCGACGATCATCGCGCCGACCATCACCACGGCCGCTTTGCCATAAGCGGTGTCAAACAAACACACCAAGCGCTCATTGCGCGCAAACAAGTCAGGGATGTTGGCTGCGGTGGTGGTATTGACTGAAAAAAGCGTGCCGGGCACATAGCGCGTTTTGGTTAGCGTACCTGCAAACGGCATGTGGACGCGGTGATAATTGCTGGGTGCAAGATAAACCGTAGCAAAGCTGCCATCGGCAAAGTAGCTGCCATCATCACTGTCCGCCAGTAGCTGGCCGATGTCATAGTAACGGTCTTTGGCTTGGAGCAGCTTGTAATCTTCGATCTGACCCATTTGAGAGATGACGCCGTCCGCTGGGCTGACGATACCATCTGGCGTGGGGTCGATGATACGCGCATCGTCTTTTAACTCGCGGGTAAAAAAGTCATTAAAGCTGTCATACGCATTGAGGCTTTGACGCTCATATTCATCTAATTTAACATGATAGGCTTTGGCAAAACTACGGATAAACGCACGTTTGACTAAGGGATGGCGACTGGCGGCCAAGCGCCCAGCCACTTCGCTCAACTGCTGCTGTGGTACAAATTGCTGGATCGTGGTAAATAAGGTCATAACAAGGCTACCAAAGTAAAGGTTAATATAAACGCCGATGGCGGCGCATCAAAATACGTACAGATAAGTTTATATTATCACGCGGGTTGGCTGCCTGTACCACCACAATCTGTTAAGGAGATAATTTATGAAAGCATTGATCCAGCGCGTCAGTCATGCCAGCGTCACGGTCGAGGGACACGTCGTTGGTGCGATTGAACACGGCGTATTGGCTTATATTGGTTTGGGGCATGATGATGACCTTGCAGCCGCCAAGCGTTTGATTGACAAAATACTCACTTACCGCATTTTTGAAAACCATGATGATCCTGCCAAAAAAGGGCTACTGGATTATAACGTACAGCAAGCAGGTGGCGGGCTTTTATTGGTATCGCAGTTCACCTTGATGGCTAAGACCAACAAGGGCCGCCGTCCTGACTTTGAAGAGGCTATGGCACCAGATAAAGCGCGTGCGCTGTTTGCCGCGCTGACCGACTATGCAAAAACGCAGTACCCACAGGTGGCGTGCGGACAGTTTGGTGCTACTATGTTGGTTGAGAGTGCCAATGATGGCCCCCTGAATTTTTTGTTAGAAGTGTGATACCGTCAAATTGTCATCAAGTCGTCATAAAAAGGCCGTTTAATAAGCGCATAGTGGCGAGTATTTATCGTTTTTTATACCCAAACCATGAGGCAGCCGTATGCAAAGTGAGCAGATTTTAATCGTTGAGGATGAACCTGCAATTCGCGAGATGATTGTGATGACACTAGAGATGGCAGGGTTTGTCTGTTTGCAGGCGGCGGATATCTCTGAGGCGCATCAGCAAGTGGTGGATCATCGTCCTGCCTTGATTTTGCTTGATTGGATGCTGCCCGGCGATAAAAGCGGCATCGATTTTTGCCGTATGCTCAAAAAAGATGACTTGCTCTCTGAGATACCAGTCATCATGCTCACCGCCAAAGGTGAGGAAAACAACAAAGTGCACGGCTTAGACGCGGGCGCGGATGACTATATTACCAAGCCCTTTTCGACCCGCGAGCTGGTATCACGTATCAAAGCGGTACTGCGCCGCAGTAGCGCGCTCTCAGCTGACAAGCCGATCACCGTATCGCGCCTGAGCCTTGACCCAAAAAGCCAGCGTGTCAGTGCTGATGGTAAAGTGATCGATATCGGCCCAACTGAGTACCGCTTGCTGGCGTTTTTTATGAGTCACCCAGACCGCGCTTATACCCGCACTCAGCTGCTCGATCAAGTGTGGGGCGGTAATGTCTATATTGAAGATCGCACCATTGATGTCCATATTCGCCGCTTGCGCAAATTGCTTCAGCCTTATGACTGTGCTGGTCTGATCCAGACGGTACGCGGCACAGGCTACCGCTTTTCGAATATGAGCGAAAGCGAGGCATAGTAGCAACTGATGATGACGCCAAAAGACGACGAGCAACAGCAAACGCACCGCTACGCGTTATTGCTGGCAGATCTGCGCTGGCTGCTGTTTTCGCTGGCTGTGGGCGTGGCGCTGGGTTTATACACATCATATCTACTGATCAGTATCATCATTGCGCTACTGCTGTATATTTTTTGGCGCATGTACGCGCTGCATACCTTTGATGAATGGGTCAAAAAACCCACCAATACCTCACCGCCTGACATGCTCGGCGGCCTGAGCGTGGTGGCACATCAGCTCTACCAAAACCGCCAGCAAGAAAAAATCACCCAACAAAAAATGATGGGACTGGTCAAAAAAATTCGTAGCTCACTATTGGCGCTACAAGACGCGGTGATTTTGTTAAATGACACCGATGGGCTGGAGTGGTGGAACCAAGCCGCAGAAAACCTATTGTCTTTAGAGTCCAGCGATCAGGGCAACTGTATCTTTAATCTCATTACCGTGCCTGAGTTTCGCGAGTATTACCAAACCACCGCCGCGCCCAACAATGGTATTCATTTGGTCTCATGGAAAACACCAGGCCGCTATCTTAAATGCGAAGTGACCCATTTTGGTGGTGAAAAGCTGCTGATCATCTATGATGTGACGCGCCTGCAGCACTTAGAGCAAATGCGCCGCGACTTCGTTGCCAATGTCTCGCACGAGCTGCGTACCCCGCTGACCGTATTGATGGGCTATTTAGAAACCTTTTCAGACCAGCCAGACATCGCCCCGCAGTGGCAACGTGGCATGGCACTGATGACGCAGCAAACGGCACGGATGAACAGCATTGTGAATGACTTGCTGCTGTTGTCACGACTAGAGAATGAAGAAAAGCCTGAGCTGACTGAAATTGACATGCATAAGCTGCTGAGCCAGCTGTATGATGACGCGCTCGTTTATAACAAAGAATACGGTCACAACATCACCCTTGATATCGGTACTGAGGACAATCTTTATGGCGCTGAGCTGTATTTAAACAGCGCCTTGCTCAACTTGGTGGTCAATGCCATCAAATACACGCCCAAAGGCGGCCATATTCATATCAGTTGGGATGCGACCGTCGATGGCTGCGAGTTTTCAGTCACTGATGATGGCATTGGCATTGCACCCCAGCATATCTCACGTTTGACCGAGCGGTTTTACCGTGTTGATAGTGGCCGCAGCCGCGCCACAGGTGGTACAGGGTTGGGTCTGGCCATTGTCAAGCATGTGCTCTATCAACACAAAGCCACGCTACATATCGAGTCCACTGAAGGCGAAGGCTCGACCTTTAGTATTTTGTTTGCGGCGGATAGTATTTGTGTGCACAAGCCCCCTGCGATCAAGGATACTACGCGCCAAACCAGCATGCAGCACAAGCCGCCCTCCTAAGTCATTTAAGTGATCCGTTACCATGCTAGGTTTGGTTGGTCCAAACTGGTGATGCCTAGTCATTTTTTATTAGTAGGGGATAAGGGTTGACAGCACTACCATTAATATAAATGCCGTAATGTACATGTGGCGGTGTGCCTTTGGCGTTGCCACTGTCACCAACGTAGCCAATGACATCCCCCGCATTGACCCAATCGTTCGGGCTAATATCTGCATAATCTTCTAAATGCGCATAGTAATGACCCACACCGCCCGGCCCAACAACAACGACCACGCGCCCGCCCAAACGATCATTGCCCACCTTTCTGACCACACCGCGTGTGGTGCTCTGGATCGGTGTGCCACGTGGTGCAAAAATATCAATACCCTCATGAGAGCGACCTTCACTACGTGCTGCGCCCCATGTATCGGTCAACGGTCGATCAATCAGCGGATTTGGCAAGCTGTTTTCACTTGGTGGCTCCTGTTGCAGTAAGCTGAGCTGTTGCCATTTTGCAACCACGAAGGACTGGGTTTGCTGACTTATGCTGGGCAGTAGCTTGTCCACTACAAATAACAGCGCCAGTACCAGCGTGGCTTTGATCAGAACGCCCAGTATCCGACGGATCAACGCAGGTTTTGGTGGTGGTTGGTTGGGGTCTGCTTGCATAGACATCTCTTATTGGTGGGTTATCGCTCAGTGGCTATTATAAAAGCCTTTACGATTTGGGTCTGTATCGCATTGTCATCGGTAACTGTCAACCCCATACCTAGATGACAGCTGTCCATGACGCGCTCGCTGATGCCCGAATGTACCATGTATTGTATCAAGCCTAACCCTAGTATGGTTACCAGTCGCTAATGGGAATGATAAATTGTAGCAACTATGTGATAGCATGGCTTGTGTTAAAGTAAAAATGAACCTCTCTAATAATAATCGCCTCATAAAAATCACGATAAACCGATATAACAACGAAGGAACATCTATGCAAAGTACGATTAACAACGAGACTTACGATGTCATTACCAGCCAAGACATCACCCAGATCGAAAAAATGGTCGACAAATCCAGCCTAGAGATGCCTTTAGTGGCCGTATATTGTGGCTCTAGACTGGGTAACAGTACTGTGTATGAACAAGCGGCGCAGGATTTGGGTCAAGCGTTGGCCGAAAATGGCTTAGGACTGGTCTATGGCGGCGCCAGCATCGGCCTGATGGGCGCGGTGGCTGATGCGGTAACCACGCACGGCGCGCAGGCGGTCGGTGTGATTCCAACCTTTATGCTCAAGCATGAAATCGCCCATCAAAGCCTTACCCGCCTGCATCTGACCGATACCATGCATACCCGCAAAACCGTGATGGCAGAGTATGCCGATGCCTTTATTACCTTGCCGGGCGGCTTGGGTACGCTTGAGGAAATCATGGAGATTGCCACATGGCGTCAGCTGTATCAGCATGAAAAACCCATGATTATTCTCAATATCAACGGCTTTTATGACCGTCTGATTGAGCACTTGCAATACACCGCGGAGCAAGGGTTTATGAAGGCGCAAGACCTTGAGCGCTTGGTGGTATGCAATACCATCGCCGAAGCCATTGACGTACTTCAAATGGTGGTCAAGATTGATGACCACGTAGATACTGAAAAAATGGCAGGCCGCTAATCAATAGCGCAAACTACCGATAAAAAAGCGCCCATCTACTGATGCCGCGCGTTATATTTTTGCCGAAATTGCGTTATAAATGTGCTAGGATATTATTGCACAGTATGCAACAGCATTACACAAATACGAATGCGTAGGCGCTTTGTATGATTTATCAAAAAGGCTCACTGTATCATCAGTGAGCCTTTTTGATTGTGCATGTTTATGTGAGCGCTACTATGCAGTACGCACCCATTTACCGACGACGACTGATGGTTGAACGTTATTATGGGGTTTATCGCCCCCTGCTGAGAATAAATTATTGCCACTTCCACTGGACAGAGCCTTACTGCCATCCATCTCACTGGCTTCATGCTTGGAGACAGGCGGAGAATTATTAGTTGCAAACCATCCGTCTGGATCATTATCATTACTTGAGCTATTTTCATGGCTAGCGTTATATGCGTGCTTATGACTTGCAGACTCCTCAAGTGTCAATTGATGCTCATACTCACCCTCTTCAGAACCAATAACCTTAGTCCAATCTGGATCATCTGTTTTAGATGATACCCCAACGGTTACGCGACCTTCTGCGAACGGTTGCCACTCTCCATAACCTATCGCCTCTGCTACTTCCTGGCCTGATGTATAAACCAATGTGGTCTCGAATGTTGCACCGATTGGCAAAACGGGTACGGTAATAGCAGGGGCTTCTTCTAACTCTTTAATGCGCTTTAGTAGTGATTCAAGAGTAACATCTTCAGTCGGTTCGCCGTAAATACCTTCTATTTCCTGCTTAAGGTAGGCAGTACGATTGGCGAGCTGCTCGTGCGGTACATTATCTACGCCGCCTGCGCCGCCTTGTACAGGATCGTTTGGGTCGATGAGTCGGATACTACCTTCCCAAACTGGTTTTTCAGTAACTACCGCCATTGTCCAATTACTCCATCGTAGTTGTAAGTGCCGTCATGTCTAATCGAGCCATTGTGGTTCACTGGTATGTTGATTGAGATTAATTTGCAGCGCAGTGGTGCAACATCAATCAGTAGTACACGTATGCGTTCAGCATCTGCTATGCTCATTAATCGTGGTGTTACCAGCTTATAATGTGTCCAGTCCCCGCCGTAGCCATATCGGTGGCTACTGTTGTGCTTAGCAACACTGTTATGCTCTAAGAAGCCTGTTCGCTCTATCAACTCACAGTCGCCAAAACCTAGCAGCTTGAGCACTCGCTTAATCGCCCATGGTGTGCCTTTATACCTGTGAATCTCAATCGCTTCTTTTATCAGTTTGCGCTTGTCGTTTTCAGAGACTGCAAACTCCCAGCCATCACCAAATAAGCTAAAGTGATCTGCAAAGAATGGTAATGTGTCTGCGGGATTAAGATCGGTTAGCATGATAATAGTATGCTGACTCAGTGAATCTAATCTTTTGAGTAAGCGCTCTAATACGATGAACCGCGTTTGCTGTAACGGCATCGGTAAGACGCTATCGTCATAATCAGCCATTTTGCGCGGCTCCCAATGTGACCGTGATATCAGTAACATTTGCCCATTGCCATGGTTCTACCATTAAGGGTTTAGCAGGCGCTATTACCTCAATTTGCCAGACATTATCATCACTTAGCGCGTCTATAATTTGGCTAGGTACAATATCTTGCCCTAGTTTTACTTTGAGCTTATCAGCAAATTCTTGAGCGTTGACGCGAGCATTATCAAGCGCAACCTGAGGGTTAGCACTGGTAAGCGGCGTCACTTTGATTTTTAAGTGTAGATCTAATGCTTGACCTGCGATGACGTCCACACGATCAGATAAGGGGCGCTTTTTTTCATCGCTGGTATTGTCCAGTACTGCTTGGATAAGCTCAGGGCTAGCATTTCCATCAGCCGTTAAAATATAGATAAAAATCTTACCACTTGTGCCACGCACCGCCTCACAGTCAATAATGGCGGCATCAGTGGATAGTGCATGAAAAATATAAGCTTGGCGGCTGCCAGTAGTGGCGTAGCTCTCAGGCGCTAAGCGAATACGTGTTCGCAGCTGTTCATCTGTCTCAGCATCCAATCGCACCACACCAAAAAAGTCACCTAGGTAGTCCAGCATGACGCCGCTCGCGAATGCGATCAGGTTTTGCTTAGCCGCTTCATTAATAGCGCTACGAATCAACATCTCACGATAGGCAATAACATCAATCATCAAGCGATCCGCTTGTGCTGGATATAATGGCTTACCGCTGAACTCCTCATATTTGGCAACGAGTTCAGCCGTGATTTTATCTGCATCACGGGCAATAAAGTTTGGCTCGGCAAGCTTGCTAATATCCATCGGTTACACTCTATAAGTCATATTTTGCGGAATTAAGCTATCAATCGGTGTCCATGCGATATTAAACAGTGCGCCGCTAAAGCTTTGCGCCGCACCGAACTGCTGGGCGGTAATTTTAAGCGACTGTACACGCGGCTCATTTGCCAATATGGCATCAGTCGCACGGGCAATAAATAAAGGGGCAACATCGTTAAAGTTACCGTCAATTAAGGGCAGTACGTCACAGCCAAATTCTGGGCGGTGCGGTACGTTGCCTTTTGGTGTTGATAAAATAATACGGATGGCTTGCTCAACATCGGCGAAGCCTTCGACAATACCGTCGCTACTCAAGCTTGACTGCCAATGTAAGCTGTTACTGATTTTTGTCATGTGCCATCCGTATTATGGGTATCTCACTTCTCGGTTTTCATTTTTGATGAGTTAAGCACTACATAATCGCCTCCTATACCTAATGAGTAATCGTATTATCTTGGGGGAGAGGCTTTATATTAAGGGGCTAAGCAGTTTCTTAATTTTATAGCAAATTAAGGATTAGCTGGGTTTATCGGTCTTGCTGCTGCCACGTTCGATACCAGTATGGCCGTGCAAAATAAATGAGATACCAGCAATGACTGCGTTTTTTACAATAGTGGCTATACCGTTAATAGTCGTGTCACCATTGATAGTGGTCGGTGCGTTAATAGTGGCTGATGCGGCTGTCAGATTGAAATCACCATCGCAAACGATTTGAATAGACCCCACAGCGCTAATATCTAATAAGCTCGCGGCGCTGTCATACTCGATGCGCGTACCATCGTCAAATTTTTTGATATAACGGTGATCGTCGGCTGGGCTGTTGTCGATATCACTCATCACAGAGCCAAGACAAATGGCTGTTTCATTATTGTCAGACAGCAGTAAAGCGACTTGTTCACCCTTTACAGGCGGATCGTAAGTCTTTGCGCCTTGGCTACGTGCAGTAAGCACGAGTGCCCACGGGCTTAAGATATCACCCATGTCTGGTAGTACTGCCTGAATGCGTAGCGGTTTATATTCGATGTTTTCAACCAGTCCAAAGACAATATTCATGCACTAAGCCTTATAAATTCGATGCCTGTACTATAGCCCCCGCGCCTAGAAATAGTATGCGTGGCAGTATTGATTAAGCATTTGCCATCAAACCTTGCAAAACCTACTAAATCAAAATTAGCACCAGCTACAAGCAAGGTATTACCTGCACTGCTCAAGCGACCTATGGCTTTTGGGTCATTGTCTTGCGTCAAATTGGCATCAGCGCGAGCATTAGCGACTGAGTCAGTACTGGCCTGACCGCGACTGACTGATTTATCCGCTGATGTTTTGCCTTTAGATTTAGATTGTGACTTTACCAGGCGTTTAGATTTTGGATTTTGGCGTGCGACAACGGCCTCCTTTTTGACCGTGCGAATTTGGTCACGAAACTCCCAACCGCGATCAATTTGGTTGCGATGTAAGGTGATGACACTGCTGTTTGTTTTAAGCTGATCTAAGCGGCTAAAGATAAGGCGCTTGCCTTTGACTTTGACGATATAGCCGTACTGCTTGGCCAGACGATAGATAAACGCAAGGTCGGTCTCACTCTGTGTCACACGCTCAATCATCAGCGGGTAAATTTTACCCTCAACCGTATAACCCAAAGCCGCCGCTACTTGTCCGATTACATCAGCGAGCAGCACATCGTCAAACGCCGTATAGTGCACTGTGCGTAACGGACTATTAATCCCAGCCGATAGAGCGCGAATCCGTACTGTATTTGGGCTATCAGTGATATTAATCTCGTCAATCTCAAACTGGCCGCAATCAAGTACGCTATCGCCTTCAATGCCAATCTTAAAGTTAAGCGTTGCGCCTTTACTCGGATACCACGCATCCATCCACTTGCGCTCAGTATCCCCTAGTGTGATGTCCAGCTCATCAGACTCGCCCTTTAGCGTATCTTTATAACTGGCATCAAGCAGATGCAAGGCAATGTCGTGAGTGGCTGATTTGTTGTTATACAGCAGCTCAAACGCAGGCATATCAATCATCGCTCACCTCACTACTATCATCACGTAGCCACGGTGGTATAGTGTCCGCGCCTTTTGCTTTGGGTTTATTAATAATAGGAATAAAGACGATCTGACCTGCCGTAAGCATCGCTGTGATTGGCAGATGACGATTAGCGGTTATGATCTGCGCGTAAGCCGTAGCATCACCATAATACTGATAAGATAAGCTGTCCCATCTATCTCCATCTGATGAGATATGCTGTAGATAGCCTTTGACTATTTGACTCATAGTGATTGCCTCGTTGCTGCACTACGTGTCAGCTCAAGCATGATCGCTTGCCGATCGTTTAGTATCTGTGACAAATTGCCATAGTTACTACTATCAATGATCGGCAGTGGTGGTACGGTATTGCCTGTCCAGTCGTTACTAGCAAAATAGCCATTTACGATAGACGTGGCATTATTAATGGCAGAAAAGTCACCACTGGACGCACTGCTTAATGTGCGTATTAGTGCTCGCGCTCGATGCTGAGCAATAAGCGCATCCTCCAAATGTTGCATCGGTTGCCGCGTGGGCAATAGCTCACTGACATTATCACTGGTAGCGGTTTGTACGGGCACAGGATTGGATAATGATTGATTGTCATCACGTACCGCAGGGGCGGTAGGTTTCGTCGTCGTGTCGCCTGTAAATTCTGATAATGAGAGCGAGCCTGTAATCACTAGTGGCTTGCCATTGGGTGCAATCTCTTGATAGTTGACATCGACATCATCAAGCGTCACCCAGCCTTTATAGTCCACATAGTCAAACACCAGCGGCATTGGCTCGCCTTTATTGCAGGTCGTTAAAATCTTATCCAAAACCACTTGTGGATCACAAAAAGCATGGTGCAATTTAAAGCTTAGACGCCACTCATCCAGCCTTGCGCCCATCTTTTGCTTAATGGCTTTATTTAGTGGCCGTTCGTGCTTGGCAAAATCATAGCCTGTGCGTAGAGACAGGCCATGAGCACCGCGTACTGCGCCTAAATTGATATCACCTAAATGAGTAATCACGCGAACGCCCTCCGTTGTCTATTGCCCTCGACCTGTTCAAGCATCCGCTCAAATTCTGCGTAGCTTGCTGCAAGCCCTTGTTGTACTTGGCCTGATACATCGCCAGCACCCGCGGCCACTTGCACATTAATGGTTGGACTAAAGCTAATAGAGCCTGCGCTCATACCACCGCCTAAGCTCTGCGAACCCAATACACTGTTTGAGTATTGCGTTTGCGCGAGGCGTTTTGCCATTTGCTCAGAGGCTTTTAGTGCAAGCGGTGTTTGCTGAGTAATACCGAGCGCAGCCCCTTCAGGGATGCCGCCGCCTAATTTGGTAAATACTTTGGACGGTGAATTGATGCCCAGTTTAGATTTAAACCAGCCTGATACTGAATCGCCCATATTGGTAATAGTGGCTTTTAATGCACCAAATTTGACTTGGACGCCACTGATTAACCCTTGAATAATATTGACACCGAACTGTCTGAAACGGGCGGGCAATGCGCCAAAGTAAGTAGTAACTGATGCCCATGCACGGCTAAAAAATGCCAACGGCTGAAAGCCTGCCAATGCGCCTTTAATAGCACCAACGCCGCGTGTGACCGCAGACTTAAGACCATTCCACAAGCCAACAAAGAAGGCCTTAATCGGTGCCCAGTTGCGGTAAATCAGATACGCGGCCACAGCCAGCAGCCCAATAGCGATAAATAATGGATTCGCCATCGCTGCAAGTCCGATAGCACGTAGCACACCACCGACAAACCTTAATGCACCACCAAGCTTCATGAGTATCGGTGATAACTGACCAAGTATTGCCATATTGCGTAGAACAGTGATGCCCGCCCGCAATCGGTTAAATGTGGTGACCAACGACGCAATAGGACGTATGACGGATAGCACGGCAAAGCTTACGCCCCAAAACGCGACTTTGGCCAATAGCAGACCGCCGACGATCTTGACCGTGCCTGCTATCAGCTCAGGGTTTTCTTTTGCCCAAGCTGCAAACGACTGTACGACTGGGGTCACTGAAACTATTATTTCATTAAGCGCGGGCAGTAGTGCATCGCCGACAGTTATTGCTAATACGTTTATATCATTCTTAAATAACTTTATTTTACTTGCCGTCGTGCCACTCATTTTTTCAAATTCGTTTTGCATTGAACCGAGGTATTTTGCACTGCCGTCGGCATTCATGCCGAGCAAATCCATGTTATTGCCAAGCAGTGCTGTGTTATTAGCGAGTGTTAAGATATCACCACCGTAGTTACGACCAATGATGCTTGAAACCACACCTGTACGCTCTTCTACGGGTAGCTGGTTGACAAGGTCAAAAAACTCTTGGGTTGCCGCCTGACCATTTTGCATAAATCTTTTGGCAAACTCATCAGAGGTTGTGCCAAGTGCTTTAAACCCCTCTACTTGACGAGTAGTAGCGCGGTCAAGTACGGAGAATGTCGTAATCATCGACTCAATAGCACTACTAGCAACAGAGGCGTCTCGACCTTGTGCGATCAATCCGCCCACCAGACTCACGCTGAACTGCTCAGTAAATCCAGCACTACTAACAGCGCTACCGACGCGGCCTAGGGCGTTAACAATTTCAGCAGCAGTGGCAGGTGAGTTGTTAGCGATGGTATTGATCATGTCGCCCACGCGATCGATCTCAGCAATGGGTATTTGTAAGACGTTGGACAGCTTTGCCATTGAGTCGCCCGCTACTTCGGCGGACATATCAAATGCGACACCCATTTTTGCAATGGTTTCAGTGAACCCGATGAGTTGATCATCTGCAACACCCAGACGTCCACCCGCTGATGCAATACTACCTAACTCAACGGCTGACAGCGGTATTTGTAATGAGAGCTTTTTTAGCTCCTCGCCTAATTTTGCAAGACTATTACCCTCTCCGAAAACGACAGTTTTGCTAACCTCTGCTAGTGCTGTTTCGAATTCGATTGCTGACTTTGCCGCCGCGCCAACAGGCACGGCAAACGCCGCCAATTGAGCGGTGCTGGTCGCAAAGTTACTACCTGCTTGCTGCTGCGCTTCACCGATACGCCGCCCACGCTCAACCGAGCGATTGAGGCGCTCTTGTGCCCGCCGCGTCTCTTCGATCGCGCGGGTGACCCGTTCTTGCTCACGTCGATAGCGCGTTAGATCACGGCTGCCGTTTTGTGCGCCGCGTGTGATAATGCGGTTCAACCGCTCTTGGCGGGCGGTTAATTGCGCGGTACTGCTACCTAGGCGATCAAAGTCACGATTGACGCCGCCCAGCACACGGTTCAGCGAGCCGTCTACGACAGCGCCGATCCGCATACTTAACGACATATCCGCCATACGTTACCCTTTATTGATTTGCTTGCTTATTTTGCGCGGCTATCTGCGCGTTGGCTTCATCGATCCAGCCAATAAAGTCTGTTATTACCATCTCGTCAATTTCAGACGGCTGAATATGAAACCACTTAGCCAGCAGTCCCTGAAGCATCTGCCACTGATTCGTCGGCACTACCGATATTAATCTCTGAAAATCGCGCACTTACGGCTTGATAGTCAATCATGTGCATGTCGTCTAAATCTTCTAGAACCAGATCACAAGCGACCGCTATCATCGCAAGCTCAATCTCAGCGCTGTCACCGTTACCACGGCGCTGGGCTTGTTTCATCTCACGCACCTTGATGCCGCGCACATGCACTTGCTCAATTGGCGCACCAGCGGCAGTGGTAAAAGGGTGTTTTAGCTTGATAGGCGCGTTAGCGATTGGAGCTTTAGCTTTGGTCATGATGGTTATCCTAATATTTGATAATGAAACGTAATTTTATAATTGACGTAAAAAAACCTTAATGTCACTTTGGACATTAAGGCTAGGATAAACAAATATAGGCTTACTTAATTTTATAGCGCATTAAGGATTAATGCAGATTACATGACGTTGCTGCGATAGTCTGCCAGCATGTCCTCACCGCCGATCTTAAAGATATTTGCCATCGCGTCATACTCAACGATTTCGACACCATCCATCACTTGCTTAACATACGTGCAGGCAAAGTCATATTCAAAGTCGACGTTTTTGTGATCGCCTAATTTACCAAGCGGCATGTTTTTGGGAGAGATAGTTAGGAATGTTACCAATGGCACTTCATTGGTACGCCCCATGCTGGTATGGACACTAACGCTAGAGCGTACTTGGATTTGACGGGCACGAAATGGTGTCAGTTGCCGCGATACATCCGCGTACAAGCTGTTCATTTTCATCTTGCCCTCAAGCTTATCGACGCCATTGGTAGGCAGTTCCATCTTACCGATCATACCTAGCGCTTTGAACTCTTCAAATAAGAATTTAAGCTCAGGCAGATCGACCGTTTCGCATTTGCCCAGCATGCTTTTACCATCCAGATAGACGATACCCTGTGTAATTTTATGAACTTCAATACCGTTATTGGACATATTAGATGCCTCCCATGTTGACAGATTTTAGGTCAAGCAGATACTCGCCTGTGACTTCGCGCTCGTAGGTGATACGTTCCATTGGGAATATCGGCGTGAACTTATAGCCGATACGAATGTGCCCTTGGGACAGCTCGCTTGCTGGGTTACGAGCAGGGTCAAAGTACGCCGCACCGTCTACAATTGCACCCCGCATTTTTAGCACACGCAGGTAATCATCAGTAAAGCCGACCAATGCTTCAATTTGTGGCTGGCGAATATCGCTATCAACAAATGGCAAGCTGGATTGGTGAATACTGATCTCAATCATGTCCTTGGTACGCTGGACTTGCTCAAAGTTATCAAAGCTATTGTTGACTGGATATGCCGCACTGCGATTGCCCCATGTCAGAAACCCTGTACCAAAGGATTTAAACATCGTTGAGATACCCGCCTCATTGAGCAAATTAGCCTCGGTATCAGGATCATCGATACGTGCTGAGATGACACGCTCAAGCCCAAGCGTCCCGCGCATCTCTTTGTTAGATGAGCTTGTCCAGTAACCAATCTCACGATCGACACGGGCGCGGACACCAGCCCATGCGATAGATGATGGCTCAAGCTTAATACCATCAGTGACAGGATCAAATACCTTGCGGTGCGGATAGCAAATACGTACGCGTGTGGACTGGGTTTGATAGATATCAACGCCAAGCGGTGCGACTCCGCCACGACTGGCAACCGCTTCAGTGGGCGTAAGGCCAAGCGGTAAATCAATATAAGTGACCGCTTTGACTTTATGCGCCATGACCTCAAGCGCACCTGCCACAGCGGGCACACTACTAAAGCCTGGGGCAATCAGAATCTTGGCATCATACCCGTAGATACCGTAGCCATCGCCAAGCAGCTGAATGCCCGTACGCGCGCCCTCAGCGGTCGTAGTGCCGATAATATCAGCCGTAGTAATCGTATCCGTATCAGCGCCGACATTAATCACCATGACCATACCAGCGCCTTGCTCGCGTAAGCTTTTTAATGCGGCTGGGATGGTATGGTTACTGGTAATCTCACCAAACTGAGCGTCATCAGTCGATGAGAGACAGATGGTCAAAGTGTTGACATCACCAGTAGGCGCTGTGCCCACTAAGCCGATGATGCCCGAGCGCACTTCGCGGACGGTCGTTGTGCCTTGTGAGACGTCGATAGTCTCTGTACCGTGTAGAAATTGGGTCATGGTTTGTCCTTATACTTAACATAGATATTACTGGTCTGATTTTTAAAACTCGGTGGGGGCCTCAAAAGGCGGTAGCGTTAATTGAGATTTAATCGTGTATGACCCATCAAGATTTTTTATCGCTGGTGTTATGCCTTGGGCGGCAAAATGTGCTAACTCTGATGTCGTATAGACACTGGGGTCGATAATCAAATCAAAAATATCATAGTCGATATTTGCCGATGATAGCTTGCTCGCTGGATAAACAGTCAATGCAACTTCGCCTTGCACCACACCGTCTGGTATAGATAAATTTTGACTGATAAAGTAATCTTGCAAGGCAATGTTGTTAAGACCAAACCAATAGAACTTATCAACGTCGAGGCCATTTGGCATATCAGTATCATTCCATCCAAATCCACCATCGCGTCCAAGAGATAGAAAAGGTTCGCCTGCCTCAAGCTCAGGTAAAAATGCGTACATTGTAAAAGAATGGCCTAATGGCTCGCCAAGATCCTCCTCTGTGATTACTGGCAGTGCTTCTTTTACAGCCTGTATTTCACCGCCATTGACGCTATAAACTAAGCCGCCTATGATTCCATCGTTGCCATTAATCTGTTCATCGTTTTGAAGTTTTAAAAAGTTGACTGTATTTAACTGACCGCCACCAGCACCCTCATCACCTGACAGCAACAAACCGATACCCAAAAGTCGTTCAGTATAGGCATTTGGTGTGCGATTAACTGGTATGGGCGTTTCAGTAGGTTGTATCAGTTGTATGTTTCCAGCTTCGCTAAACCCTGTCACACAGCCTGTATATTGATAGTTAGCCATCTTTGCTCCTTAGTATTAGTAGCCCTGAGATACAGCAAATCCACAGCTCATCGCTGTAGTTGCACCGCCGAACATTTCTGTCACTAAATCAATAGACCCAGCACGTTCCGATGGTACAAATTCAATAGTCGTTGTCTCAACCGTACTTACATCAAAAGTATCGTCACTATCGGACGGTGAGCCTATGAGATTCAATGGAAATTTACGCATAACAAAAGCAACAGGCACATCAAAAGAACGTACTATAAGGTTACCCGCATCATCAAAAACCTCAACCAATGCGCTACCCATATCATTTGTAGCAATCAAGGGTACAGATGCTTCATATTCACCACCATCGATAGCGGTTACACGACGTACAGTAGCAATACTACCCATAAATATTTCAAATGCGTCCACATAGTATTCAGGTATAAACCCCTCATCATAGCTTGATGTGCCCCCCACATACTCAATCCAATCCCCACCATTAATTCGATATTTTCCGTGATGCCCTGTACTAAAATCAGGTGCGGGGATATCTCCGTTATACTCTTTCATAGATAGTGTTGTTGGTATACAAACTATCGGCTGTACGGCAGTAGGTATCAAAATATTCATACTGACCAAGCGTTTACTATAGGCATCATTTGGGCGACTGACTGGATATAGTGGCTGTGTAGGTTGTATCAGTTGTATGTTCCCCGCTTCGCTAAACCCTGTCACGCAGCCTGTATATTCATAATTTGCCATCGTAGTGTCCTTTTAAATTTCGTTAACCGCTAAACTCTGCACATGCACCGCCTCAACATCAAAGTCCACACCGTAGTACCATAATCCTGACTGATGTTGGATAAAGTAATCACGTACAGGCGCTAGCGTCTTATCGGTGTGCTCAGGACGATACCCTGATAGCATTGCTAGCACCCAATCGACTAGCGGTACTGCTCCATATCTGTCGTGTAGCCCGCGACTGATGATTGTCACCGTAAAACCCATTTGCCGTGGTCGTACCATCGCATACGTATCGTCATGCTTTGGATAATTGGACTTAGCATAGTTGACCAGCAGCGCCCCATTAGCATGATTGAGCCGATAACTGGCAGGCTTTTCTGGATAAAAATCAACCGCCAAATCCGTGCCTACCATACTTGCCAACTGGTCAACGATAGACTGAGTAATAGATTTAGTCTGGCCGTGTTCTGGTATCGCCATGATGGAGCCGCCTTAGTGTTGATGCTTAGTATTGGTCAAGTAGATCTTTGCTGAAAGTCGATTGGCGATTACGGCTGGGGCGCACATGGACTTTAAACTCACCGTCTTCCACGACTTGCTGACCTGCTAGTATTTCGCCTGCTGGTACACCCAATGTCACTTTGCCGTCTTGTATTTGCACCAGCATTTTGAGCGCGTCCGTATAGCCATCACGTACGGTCTTTGGTAATTCAAAGCCTTCAGGGCGGCGTTCATAAAGTTTGTAGCGCGCGATCTGCTTGGCGATGGATGAGATGATCGTTGGTGTATTGCGAAACGGTAAACTATAGCGCCCACGTAGATAGCCATCGACTGTCTCGCAAGCTTCCATAATGACCGTTTCAACAACCCCAACATCAGCGATACCATCGGCATCGTCATCCGTTAGCTCAATCATGACGCGATCTGGTACGAGTGACTTTTGGTCGGTCGCGCTGATATAACTCATCACGACGCAGCCGTAGCTTTTACTGCATCGTCTTCGATGAGTAGCGCTTCTAGCGTGTCATTGGTAGCCGTCGCATCATGATTTACGCCGCGCTTATCCAATTCCGCATTTAGGTCTTTTTTCAGCCAGCCGTCATAAGGGTTTGCGACTGCCTCAGTCTCAGGTTGTAGCGTTTCAGGCTCAACAACTTCTACCGTTTCAGCTGGTGGCATGTTTACTGAACCAATTGTCTCGGCTTGCACTGCTTCTGGATCAGCTTCGACAACCTTCACAACTTTAGATTGCGGCGCATCAGGCTCGATGGGCAGGCCGATAGTCTGCACATTATCGATAGGTGGCGTGATGTGGTGCGCCTCGACCGTTGGCGGTTTTGGTGCGGCGATGACTACAGCCTCAGGCTTTACATCCGCTGCGTCTTCATTGTCACTACTCGGCTTAGCGTCCAAACCTGCATGATCCGTTGCATCAGGTTCAGTCGCTTCTACCTGCGCTACAGTCTGACGCTCTTCATAGACTTTTAGCTCATCGGCTGTCGGTTCACGGACGCTACCGCTCATTCGCAAAAACACGACGTCCTGCTTTGATATTTCAAATGTCGTACCCGCTGGATAGTCGATACGGTTATGACTGATCGCCATTATCGCTGTGACGATGGCGTTTAATCGTTTGGTCTGTTTCATGGGTTATCCTTAATAATTTTGTTTTAAATAAGACACGCTGTGTCTAGCAACGCGTCTTATTCAGTACCTAACTGAACGTGACTAGGCCACATTTTTAAACAGAAACCCTGCGCTGATACCTGCGATAACAGGCTTACGCTCATGCGTCACAGGATAGATCCAGCTTTTTCTATTCTCATCAAAATACTTTTGCTCGACATACGGATGACCTTCCATCTCATAGGTATAGCCATAAGCAGGCATCTCATTATCAAGCTCAGCCTCAGTTGGCGTATAAGCTAAGATGGCATCGTTACCCCATGCATCCACGGTATCATCTGCTGTTTCGCTGTAGTATAGAGCGCGACCGACCACAACTTCTTCTAAGTCGAATAGCTCAGCCAGCATCTCAGCATTGACCGCTTTACCGTCCGCCGTGATAGTGAGGCGGGCGCGAATCTTAGGATGGTTTTTAAGTGCGGTAAACGCAGCAGGGCCAAGCACCAAACGATTAGGTTCGACAGCACAAGAAGCACGGATTACATCACGACCTGCATCGACATCGCCGATAGGGTCACTATCAGGATCCGTCCATTGACTTGTACCAGACAGTACTTTTTTATTACTAGTCGCGTAGCTGTCAGGATTACGAGCAGTAAGCGCTTGTTGCACTTCAAGTTCTAAAGCAAGGGCATTCCATGGTTTGCGGATCGTACGCTGCTCAACTTTAATATTAGGCGCGGTAATATTAGCGTCGCGTAATTTCTCACGCGGTAGCACGCCCTCTAGGCTATGGTTTTCTAGGACATAGTCCGCTCCTGCATAGCCAACTTCAACTTGCTTAGTATTAGAACCAGGCGCACGCGCCGTGTTATAGATTTTAAAGTCGCGGTCAGTAAACATAACGACCTTACCACCTGTGGTTTGCACAGGGACGCGTGGGAACAAAATATGTCCTACGTTAGTTTGCAAGCCATAGCCCTGTACGACTTTGGTTAAGATAGGATCAATAACGATTTGTACCATGGGATTTATCCTTTAATTATAAATTTGAGGTTTATTTTATAGCCGCTGCGAGCTGCTCTATTTACGCTTAAACTAGCGTAGCAACACCTCAGCATGACCTGTGGCTGCCGCGTCATAGAGCACGATACCGCGCACGGTAGCAGGCGTAGCTGCTGCCGCGCTTGATGCTTTAACACTCATCGCTCCCGCCTCATAGCAGATCGCATCGCCGCTTAGCACTTGGCTGCTTGCAATACCCACCATGTTGACGCTTGCCGTACCCAGCACCGTGACCGCTACGACTTCACCTGCGTTTGCGTCGTATTGAGTGACACCTAACGGTAGCGCGTCCGCACTTAGAGCCAGACCGAGCGCAGTTACCCATGTGCCTTTGACTGTATCTTGTTGTACGACTACTGGCAGCGATAAGATCGCGCGGTGCTGTACGCTTTTATCCATATTGTCCATCGTTATGACCTTTATTAATTGAGATAATTTATGAGCTGTAGAGCTTTACTAATACGCGCCTCTTAGCGGCTAATAGCAATAATTGCCGTACTATAATCAACCTTGTGTGCTTCGCTGTAAGTCAGCGCTTGCTCATGTAACGCTAGGCGATCAGCATCTACCGCCGTACCTGCTGGTGCACCAAATGCTGTATTGGTGGTTTGAGGTTTCCCAGCAGCTTCACTGAACAAATGCGAAAACGTATTCGCATTTGCGTCAGACAGTTTCGATTTGACAGCAGCTTTTAGCGGCTGTTTGTTATCGCCTTCGCCAAACTCAACAGGGGCATGGCTACTGTCACGATCTAGCGCATCTAGCATTGCGGTGATAATTGACTTCTCGCTAGGCGCAACCTTGCCCTCTGTGACTAAAGACTCGCTAAAGTCAGCGTTTTCTTTCTCAGCTGCTTGGACTTTGGCTGTCGATTCCGCTTGGGCTTTTGCATCCAATTGCGCTTGTAGTGCCGCAATGGTGGCGTCTTTATCCGTCGTATCGGCAGGCGGTGTCGCGGGTACGGCTGGTGGCGTGGTCGGAGCAGGCGGTACTGGCGGCGTAGCAGGAGCAGCAGGGTTAGACATAGAGTTATCCTTTTGAGTATCATGTTTAATATTTTGTTCATGAGTCGTGGTATCCGTCGTAGTGTCTTCGCCAAAAAATAGCGTACGCATGGCGGACACAAACGTGTCAAAGGCGGAGTTTTTTACCTCAGCAAAGTCTACAGTCAGCGTCACCGCGTCATCAGACTCGCTAAATTCAATCGGCTGTAGACCTTTGATGGCTGGTGGCTCAGCACCCAAAAACCCCACATGGCGTAAGTAGTACGCGCCTTTGGCAGGGTTGGCTGGAGAGTTGGGTGGGTAAAACGAGGCGGATACTTTCTTATAAGCACCGTTAGCGACTTGCTCGCTAAACTCAGTGTTGACCTGCTCAGGGGTGGCAAACAGATTGCCACCATCACCGTTCAATGACTGCACCCAGCCGTAAGCTGGATTATCAGTCTTAGGATGACCGACGACGATAGGGGCTTGATGCAGATTAGGATCGTAGGCCGCTACAGCAGCGGTAAGGTCTGCCTCACTGAATGTCAGCGTCTGGCCGTGACTGTCGGTATGCGTACCTGTTTTAAAGATGTGAATGCGTTTCATGTGTCGGTGTACCGTTTGGCATTTAGACACATGGTAGGTGATTGACGGGACAGATTATTTTATAGCAGATTAAGGATAAGATAAGGACTAAGACAATAACTAGCAGATGATGTGATGAGTAGTATTATAATGCGTATCAAAAAGGCGTTTATAAACGTTTATAAACGAGCTGAACAACCAAGCATGAGCATTCACCGCATCGACACGCCAAAGGCGCTTAAATCGCATTTGAGCGCCTATCACTCTATTAAATGGTTCTTGATGAGATCAGTCAAAATAGTCACGTCATTGTTACTTGCGCCCAGATAATTACGTGCAGGAATATCACCCCATAAATGCGGATAATCTGCTTTTGTGCCGCCATAGTGCATCATCGCGCCATACACCATGTTTGTACCGATGGTCACACCAGCACTTGCTGCCTCATAATGAATTGACTGCATCAGCGTATGATTCATGATAAGCGGCTGCTTGCTTGCCACTTTATTTGCGCCGCGTCTGTTTAGACGACCACTTTGATTGGTATCAGATGCGCCAAGCATACTGGCAAATGTCGCCTCAGAGTTAGCCGCCCACGGCTCACCATCAGGCGACGTTGAGTTCTCAAAATTATCATGGGTGCTATTGACCATATGCTCACCCATGTCGCTAAACACAGGAGACAGATCACCGCCACGCTCTATGATGCGTAGCACATAGCGCTGGGTTTGCTCAAGACCGTCTATAGTGATGGTAATCATTATTGCCCTTACAAAGCATCATCGACATCAATACCCGCATTAAGCAAGCTTGTCAGTAGTGCTTGACCAATGATGGGTGCATATTTACTAATCGTTGGTTTCCACGTACTACCTGCCGCATGTTCCCAGCCTGCTGCTGCCACGCCGTCAATATCGGGTGTATCAGCAATGCTTAGACCCAATCTATCCATATCAGCCATGCTCAATACACGCACATAGCAATTGCAGCCGTAACCGTTTGGCGGGTAATTAATCGACCACCAGATATCATCCGCGCGTAGCACGGTATTATTTAAGCGCAGGTGCGATAGGCGTGGATTGCTGCGCGTCACATGGCGATACTGCCAATAAGGACGAGATTGAAGCATCTCAGGCGTAGTCATCTGCTGCCAGCGTCCAGCAGCGTGAGAGGTGCGCATATTGGTTAAGTAGATAACACGGGTGCGCCAAGCGCGGCCAGCGGCACTATCACTGCCTGTGTAATCTTTCCAACCACGCGTTTGCACGATGTCTTTAAAGCGTTTCCGAAACGAGCCAAGGCTTTCACCATCCTCAATAGCAGCACCTACCGCATCATTCAGGTCTTGCAATAAGTCGGCTTTCATCGCACCTGCTACCGTAAACGCTTTGTCGTGCTGATGCGCTTGTATGTCTTTATACGTGGGCGTTAGTAGCAGCGTCTTTTGTTTAAAGAAGGCTATTTGCGATTGAAACTTAAGGCCAAATGCCGCTTGGGTTTTCGATAACTCACTCATAAGGTCAACTCATCAACAACTTCAGCGCTCACTTCAGCACGTCCCGCCAGCGTTGCCGCTGTCATTGCCTCTGCAATCACCTCAATGAGCTGCGTATCATCCAAGTTATCAAACTCACGGGCGATCATATCAGGCAGCGCCTCAAGACTTGGTGCAGTATTGATAATAGTCTCAAGACGTACTAACCACTCATCGACCGATGACTGACTGGCAGCAGCTAGCTTATCAATATTAGCCTCTGCATAATCTAGACGTACAGGCGTAAAACCTTGCTCAGCAAAATCCGCTTTCATTCCTGATACTTGAGCGATAGCATTAGATTTGCTAGCACGCGAAGTAGGCGTAGCTTTGGCTACTTCATCGACTTCTACCTCATCTTCTGCCAAATTATATGCGCGTTGAAAATACACTTTCGTTAGTCGTGCGCCGGCCTTTTGTAGTTTTTCATCACGAGTGGCGAGCTTATCCGTCACGTCCTCATCTGACCACATCGACCATGTTGGCATGATCTCATTGTCACCGATGTTTAGTTGCACCGCATAACGTAGCAACGTATTAATGGCCTCAGCGATCATCTCGCCATCAGCGTCACGGATATCGTCTGTGACCTCAAGACCTGCTTGTGCGCTCGCATTGGTACTGGATGAGTCGGTCGATTGGTCTTGACCGAGCAGCGCAATATTAATCTCGCTACGGCAGTACTTCAGCAGCCGCTCAAACATATCAGCGGTAGCGCCTTTACCAGCGGCCTCCAGTATCTCAACCGAGCCGTCATTGGGGATCGCTGCTACGCCGTCTTGCGCTAGTGTCTCAAGGCTATCTAAGATTAGATTAACCTCGCTATCAGGCGTGCCGCGAGGGTGCTTACCCACGATAAAAGCTTGCCCATATTTATCGGCAAACCGTAGCCAAAACTTCAAGCCGCCCTTACGGAATACCGCTGACCAATAGACGGCGGCAAGGTCTGCCACGCCATAAGGATTGGCATAGGTTGCATCATTACGCGCCATGATGAACTTCATATCAGGCACAGCATCGCCTGTGATATTACCTAATTGGCGAAAGCACAGCTCATTATCATGGTTAAAACTAAACCATTCAGGCGGTTTACCGATCACTCGCTCAGGCAGCCATAACCCACTTGATTTGCCAGTGCCTTTAGACCAGTACACCTCAGCAGGACTATAACCGTACAGTGCTGCGTCATGCAGCTCACGAGTGAGTCCTCGCATATTGATATTGGCCAAAGTTTGCTGGCACAGATTGAGGGTTTTATCAGAGGCATTCCCTTGCGTGAGACCGTACTCAAGACCGACCACCGATGAGCGACGACGCCGTACTGCACCTTTGATCGCAGGGTCGTTTAGGATATCGCGGTATACCTCGACATCACGTCCCAGTTTTTTGAGCACCGCATCAGGATTGGGCAGCGCCATCATTAGGCCACTGATATCAAAGCCGCCATACATGGCAGCCGCACGGCTAGCGATCTCTGACGACAAGCTTTGGGTTATTTGTGTGGTCATTTAATAGCCTCGAATGATAGAGTTAAAACGCTGGCGCATACCGACACCGCGCTGGACGCTTTTGTCAGTGGCGGCGGGTCGGCTATTAACGATCAGCTTGCCACCTTTGAGATTGAGATAGGCGCAATTGGATAGACACAAGGACGGCGCAAAGTCACCATGACGGACAAGATCAGGGTCTTTTAAATCTTTACGGCGTAACGCATTAACCATCTTGATGCCGTTTACCTCCTCAATCTGGCGCAGGTCTTGCGTGAGGTTCTGGTCAGCAGGAATCGTTATCATGTCATCCTCAAATAGCCCCGTCATTTTGGGCATATATTCCCCGTACCAGGACAGATTGATTTTGACTTGCATGATACGCGAGTGCCCAAACTTATCAGCGGTCAACTCAGCCGTGGTCTCACCTGTACCCGTGGCATCCATCGCACCGCCAATGAAGTTGGGTAGACCATTGATAAATGCCCATAGGATTTGCATTTGCTGACGAGCAGGTACTTTTTGCATCTCAATGACAAAGGGCACGTTACGTTGCAGGTTCTGCTCAATGCCGAGTGGATTGATAATACTAAAGTCACGGTGACGGGCGTAATCCTGTCCAAAGTACCATGGTAGACGCGGGTCTAGTTCTGCCAGTAGTGGCTGTAGATGCACCTTAATCCACGCATCAGCAAAATCTTCTCGCTCCTCAACTGTCTTTTCGACGAAGTTCTCAGGCAGTATCAAGCGCAGCACAGTGCGACCTTGTACCGATGCGCGTTCAATCCATACCGTCGGCAGACTGGTACTATTACCATCACGCGGTATGGCGTCCAGCTCTTCACGCATCTGTGCCTTGCGGCTACCGTACCCACGGCGGATCTTCTTGTACCATTTTTCTTTACCTTCAGCAGTTGGTAGCTCGCCTTTAATGAGACACACGCGCTCATACAGCCCATTGGCTACTGCATCATCAAAGGTAACTTTATAGACGATGGCCGTGTCTTTATAGACATCACCCTCAATCTCTTTGATAAGCTGGTTAAAGGCGTTAGTCGTGCCATTGTGGGTGCTGATAATAACAATGCGGCTGCCCCAAATCAGTAGCGCTGTTGCAGCATCCAGTACCGCTTGTACGTTCCTATGAAACGCCGCTTCATCAATAATGACGTGTCCTTGTAGACCACGGATGTTTTCAGGACGGCTTGATAGCGCGACAATCTGAAAGCCACTGGCTAAGCGAATACGCCAGCTAGTGATGTATTTGGTTTTGCCGTGTTCGTCTTGGTCTTCAAACAAAAACTCTTCAATACCGCTCACACCTTGACCCTGAGCGACTGCAATCGTACGCAGGAACTTGGCACAGTAACCAACGAACTCAAGGCCTTTTTCTTTGGTATCGCCCACGTAGTAGACGTTATCGCCGCCCGCATGGCGTTGACTGGCTGCCACCAGAGACTTATCAAGCGCCATACCAAAGGTAATACCTGTTCGCCGTCCTTTTTCTACGACCAAGATGTCATACTCATGGGACAATGCAATGGTCTCTGATTGGTGGCGCATGAGTAATCCGTCCGCCATCGGATTAAATGTATCAGGGATGTCACGTACCGACTGGGGTAGCTCTTCCCATTCCACGATAGCCTTTGTGTCACGGGCAGGTTTAAGCGTACTCATAAGCTTAGCACCAGCGACGGCTGCGCTATTGGCAAAGGCTTTTATCTTGTCGCTCACGTTAACTCCCTTTTTTAACCCCTGATTTGACACCGAGGAACTCACGCCGCCAAAAGTCTACTTGTTCCGCACCCAGACCACCCGCTTGTGCATGTTCTTCAAGCTTTTCGGCTTGTTCAGCGAGCAGTTCCGCTCGAGCACGAGCTTTGACTTCTGTTTCCCATTTCTTTTGGGTGATGTTGGCGCGGGTCAGCTCAGCCATAGATTTACTAATTTTAGCGAGTAGCAGCAATCGCTCTTCAGGGGTCTGGTCGTCCTCAAGCTCTTTTAAGGCAACAAGGCCATTAAAGGCCTCAGTCTGCATCAGCGTGATGGTGGCATTCGATAGCGCACCCGTATCATCGGCGGAATTTTCGGCAAAGTGTATCGCCATATCGGTCGCCACTTTGGCTGCGGCCAGCTTGGTCTCCAGCTTTTTACCATAGCGATGGACGCTTGATTTGCTGATCTCATAGCCTAATCGTTGTAGCCAACCTGCCAAGTCTTCATAGCCATTAAAGCCATTGTCAAACAGCTTATCGTCGAGCTGTTTTTTGTGGTCAGCAGCCAGCTTGTCGATCGCACTTTCGCGTGCCATGCTTAGCTCCAGTACTTATCAGGGCGGGCAATGCCAGCAGGACAATCCACGTTGTATTCAACCATGTCCACACCGTTGCTATTTAAGCAACTGTGCCAATGGCCATCAGGTTGTTTGACTAGCACTACAAGCGATTTATTATCAAGGTAGTCCAACTGACTATGCAGCTCGTTAGGGGTCGCATCAGGGTAGATACAGCGCACGACATCAAGCAGCAAGATATCAATAGCGCCAATCGGACGTGCCTTATCTAAAGCATTAAGTAGATGCCAGCGCATGCCCTCACGGCGTGCCTTGTCCAAGTTGATCGGCATGGTTATTCCTTGTTTTTTTGGATAATGAGGTTATAGACGGCATCAATTTTGCCCTCGACGACGGTAAATGAGCGGATGAAATCAGCCTTTGCCACATACTCACGCGGCAATTCTGCTTTTAGCTCCATCATTTCACGGTCTAATTTACGAATGGCATCAGACTCAGTTGCCATCTGATTTGATAGCTTATTTAACTCTTGCTTTAGACCGTCATCACGCTCACGTAGCGACTCATCAAAGCGGGCAAAAAACGCCTTACCTGCACCCCAGATTGAGCCTCCAATGGTGAGCAAGATAACGATGGCCTGATAGGCTTCAAGTTCCAATGTCATTACTGCTCCTTGTGATATGGCTGGCATTCAATGCAGTAGGTGGCGTGAGGGGCGGCTTTTTTGCGGTCAGTACCGATAGGGTCACCGCAATCGATGCAGTCCGTAATATCATTAGCGGCTTGGGTTTTGATACGGGATAGCGCGGCGTTTAGATGCACCGCCGCGATTTTGTTGGCATCATCAATAATGTCACCCATTACCACCTACCTTGCCACCGCCCTTAATCGGCTTACCCGTTAGTAAGCGCAAGATGGCATTGATAAACGCCACGCCTGTTGCCAGTACACCGTAGACCTCAGGGGTCATTAGCGCCTCAAGGCTAGGCGTAGCAGCCGTTGCCAGCGTCATCGCAGTGATGATGAGATTGAACCAGATGGTTTTAGACTCATACCAGTGTTTGGGTTCAGGTGATAAGGGCGATAGATTATCAGCACTTAAACTTAAACTATTATTGTGCTTGGGTAGCTCATCAATATTTAACACATGCTGGTTATTGGCTGTAGGTTGTACATAATTACGGTCAGTCATACACGCTCCTATGCTTCAGACAGCGGCTGGTTATATTTACCAGCGGCATAGCGTGGCAACTCATAACGACTCTCGTATGGTAAGGACGCCACACCATTGCCATGTGGTGGCCAGACAAAGTGACTAAAACGACTACGCGGGTATGATGCGATACTGACTTGATTGCTTTGATTACCACCAATAACGACTAAGCGATCATTTGTGGTCTCACCAATGACAAAACACACATGACCACCGCCTGTACGGCTCATAACGCCAAGGCAGCCAAATGCTGGCTTAGTGAGCACCGTGCCATAATCAGCATAGGCCTTGGCACGATACCAGTGTTTAGGGATAGCGCGATTCGCTACTGTCAGACAGTGTGCAGTAAATACACCACACCATGGGGTTTCGTCATCCGTCCACCATGCACCAAGCGCTTGCAGCCATTTGGTAATGGTTTTGTTATGACGTGTGCCTTTGATTTCTGTTAAGCCCGCATATTTATGCGCTTCATCGATCCATGCTAGATGGTTGTTGGACACAGCGATAGGTGGGTTTTGCCAGTCGTTGAGCTGCATAATGATAGATTTTAGAGCCGCAGGCGGCATCAGTGCCAATAGCTTATGAGCACCGTCTACCATGGTCTGGGTAAGGCTCTTAGCATCCTGCTGGTCACGCAGCCAATCAAAAAAGGCTTCTTCGGTCAGTACTTGGTCACTTGCTTGATTATCAGACATAAAAAAACCTATTAGCTTGTTATTGCTAACAGGTTATAAAAAACAGACGTTTTTTGATTTTATAGGGGATTAAGGATTACTTTTTCTTAGGACAGTTTTTGCCGTTACCCCCTTTATTGCAATCACAGGCGCGACCGTCTTTGTCACGATCTAAACTTTTCCAGCCTGTCTGTCCTGCTTTTTTACGAGCATCATGATAGATTTGTGCTTCTTGTTGCGTCTTAAAGTCTTTACAGCTCTTGGCTTTAGCTAATGCAGGGGTAGCGGTGACTATGAGGCTTAACGATAGCATCGTTGCAAATATTTTTTTCATTTGAATCATTTCCTTAATTATTCAGAATCTTTGCTTTTTGAGTGACAAATTCATCATTCGTTAAAACCCCTTTGTCTTTGAGAATAGCCAATCGTTCAAGCTGCTCTATCATAACATCAGTGGTATTTTTGACATCATTCGTTGCTGGTGATATCCCCATACTAGAAGAGCTATCAGAGCTTAATAACGCTATCTTAGAACGTACATATTCTGCAAAGTCTCTAGCAAACTTTTTGTCTGTCTGCTCAATATCAGCACGATTACCAGAAGCAAATATCGTCACTTTACCCATCAACATGCCTGTCTCGTACTGAATAGATGATATATTTTTTAATGCGAAATCCTCAACTTTGAGTCCATAAAACATACCTTTATCTATGAATATTAAGCGACTGTTAGTACAGACCAGTATGCCCTGTCCATTGTTATACATGCCTTGAATAATGGCTTCAGGCAACTCATTTTCCCACAGGATACTAGGCAACTCCTTAATCTCTTTCCGCCCTAATAAAGCACTCACCCCGTCTAGATTATCTATAGCTGATTTTACTTCTTCCATACTTGGCATAACCACCCCGTTAATTGTTATTAAAACTGCTGACCGTCAGTAGTTTTTTATTATCAAAAATATATATGTCTCTTATTTATAAGCGTCTTTATTATTCATTATATTTTAAAAGTGTTGACCGTCAGCAATTTTAAAAACTTATATCTCTTGAGTAAGCACTTTTAATATTGTCATACCATCTCTTTATTTTCGTTGTATCGTTTGTGCTGCTCCATTCCGATCTGATAACCAAATATCGCCATTATAATACCAATGCCCCACATCACTAATGCTGGGATACCAAACGCCATAGACCCCGCTATGTCAGTCATCATTTTCATATTTGCCATCACACCCAGTAACCAAGCTAGGCTACAGCAAAATATACAAGCATATAGAAATGGAAGCTGCGTAAAGCCAGATTGATTGTTGTGGATGGTAGCTGTACCGCCATTAACAGAACCTATGCTGCCTTTAGTGACAATACTAGGCTTGTTATCTTGCAATCCTTCAATCCCACCTATCAAGAACTGCAACGCCACTTTCTTTTTCTGCTCAGAAAGTTTACGAAAATTATCTAATAAAAACGCCTCATCAGTAGGCATTTTTTCAGACTGACTTCGCTGCCCAGTCAAAAGATAATTTGTATCTAAACCCTTGTCTATCATAGCCATCAACTGCACAGCGGTAGGTGATGACTTGTCTTTTTCCCAGTCAATTATCGTTCTTTTAGATGCTTCTACGGCTTCAGCTAATTGTGGCTGTGTTATGCCTATACGCTTTCTCTCTTCCTTTAATCTTTGACCAAACATGCAAATAACCTCACTTTTAACTTTACAAGTGCAGATATCTGCACTATTATATATTCACGTCAAACGGTACAAGATTGTTTCATTAACTTATATAGGAATACTAGCACATGACTGATAACACCGCATCTACCAAGAGTACGCACGCCGCGCCCATCACCCCTGACCAGTTCCGCAAGTCACTTATTGACCAAGGCATCACGCATAAGCAGTGGGCTGAATCTCGCGGATACGACCCTGAGTATTGCTCTCGTGTATTGACTGGCATGGTCAAAGGTGTGCGCGGCAAAGGCCACGAAATCAAAGTCGCTATGGGACTAAAAGTCGATTTAAGCACCAGTGCTGAAGACGAGGTGACAAAGTGAAGTTACATCCATTAAACCAACCAACGGGCGCAAGCCTGCTCCATCTGAGCAATAAAGAGTTACGCCGTGAATTGGCTTATGCCGACACGATCATTGCCAACATCGAATCGATCATTATTGATGAACAAAAGGACTGCCTTGAAGCCATGAACGCTATCAATGCAGGTACTACCTCATCAGATCCTTTTAGAAGCGAATCACGTAAGCGAGTAATGCACCGCATTACCCCAAAACGCGACTACCTAAAAATCATACTGATAGCGCTGTGCGTTTTACTAGGCTTGGCGTGGTACAGCGCTCAGCAAGATCGTGATTTATTTGCCGCGCAGATAGCGCATACAGCACCGACAGGAGAGCAACATGGCCAGTAGCACCATTCGCGCCCTCCGTATCCAAAAGGTACTGGCAGGTAAGAGCTTACAGGGCATGAGCCTAAAGGACATAGCCGCCGCCATTGGTGAGGGCAATGTCAATGCCCATCGCAGTTTGCAGGACATGATAGATGAGGGCATGGTCATCCAGTTTGAGCACAGTAAATACTACGCATTATCGACTGCCTGTGTCGCCATTGCCACCGCCCACAGCTTAGAGATGAGAGCGGCGCAAGAGCGCATCGATGGTATGAGCCAGCGCGTCAATGCCCACGCCCATCAACTTTTAGATTAATAAATAAAGGACACTATCATGGACAACAACCAAATCCAAACCACCGCCGCCCAACTAGCCGATGCCGTCAGCCAACAGCAAATGGCACTGTCTGAAAAAGTAGGGGCGTTAAAGGCTTTTGAGTTTACCAAAAAACTGCTGACCGTCAGCACTATTAAAATGCTTGCTGAAATCAAGGAAACTAAAGAATACAAGGGTTTGCAAGTGATCGGGCAAGAAGGAAAACTGCTGACCGTCAGCACTTGGTCAGAATTTTGCCAAGCTATCGATAAAAGTCATCAGCACATTGATGAGGAAATCCGCAACCTATCCGCCTTTGGTGAAGACTTTTTAGAAACCTCTCAGCGCATGGGCGTCGGCTACCGTGACTTGCGTAAGCTGCGTAAGCTCCCCGACGCCGAGCGTGAGGTTATCATCAACGGCGAGTCTGTCCAAGCTGAAGACAAGGACAGCTTAATTGATCTTATCGAAGAGATGAGCGCCAAAAACCTCAAAACCAAGCAAACCATGCAGCAGCAGATTGACGCCTTATCAGCCGACGCCAAAGCCAAAGATAACGTCCTATCGACCAAAAACAAAAAAATCGACGAACTAGACGCCAAGCTTAGCTTGCGCCGTCAGCCCGACCAACAGCACAGCATCAGCCGCGAGCTTGAGGCACATATCAGTGGTGAGTTGGCGCAGTCTGTCACCAGTGTTCTAACAGCTATCAGTCAGTTTAATGCTGCCATTCTGACCCTGCGCGAGCAAGCAGATACCGATGCACCGCACCTGATGACCAAGATTGATTCTGATGTCAGCTACGCCTATAGCCGCATTGCCGAGCTTGCCGCGACCGATGGGATTGAGATTGATCTGGCGCAGATGGTCACCCCTGATTGGATGATGGACACACCATCTGTAGATATACCAGCCGCAGCACCTCAGCCTACCAGTGACCCAGCGCAAGAGGCAGCTACGTTTCAGGCGTGGCGCGAGGAGCAAGGCTATGTCAACGATGATGACTTTGAGCTGCGCGGTCAGACCCCAGATGAGCTTGACGATTAATCACAGCCAATTATTAACCATAAGGAAAACCACTATGAACAACCCAACCACCCGTGCCAATGGCAAACAGCTCCTTACTGACGATCAGTTGCATCACCTGTTAGCAGTATCAAAATCTGATGAAACTTCGCCCGAGCTTCCAAAAACTCAAGCGACTGCTCCGTTGTCAACCCCTGACACGCCCTCTGATACTCCTCCTCATCAGAGCGCAGCATCGGCACAACCTTTGCTATCACCTCAGGATGCTCTTTTAGCAGCAAAGGCAGTATCTGAACCAACAAAGTAAAGATGCCATTTGCCCAGTCGTCAACCCGATTAATCTCAGCCTTTAGCTCATTGATTTGTTTGTGTAGCTCATCGTTAGTCATACAACACTCTCCAGTTAAAGTTAAGCCATGATTATAACCCAATAAGAGCAACACTATGGATACCGCAACTCTTGACTATTTACGCACCATTGCCAAGCGCTTAGACAGTGCTAAACATGGCGAAAAGTCAGCCATCGTTGAGCTAGCAGCAGCATATTTGTGTTGCTCAAACAAACAAGTCTATCAACTGTTAAAAGATGCGGGGCTTACTACACCGCGTAAAACTCGCACGGACAAAGGCGAGTCTATCATCACCCGCGCTCAAGCCGAGCTGATCGGCGGCATGATATTGGTCGCTACCCGTGCCAATGGCAAGAAAATATTATCGGTCACTGACGCGGCTGAAATGCTAAAGGCACAAGGCAAAATCCCAGACGTGGCCGTTAGTACCATACTACGAGCGCTAAAGGCCTACCACTGCCACCCAAGCCAGTTAGCAACACCGACAGCGCACGTCACCCAGCGCAGTTTGCATCCCAATCATGTCTGGCAAATAGACGCCTCAGTCTGCGTGCTGTTTTATTTGCCAAAAGGTGGATTGGCAGTGATGGAGCAAAAGGAGTTCTATAAAAACAAACCTGCCAATGTCAAAAAGATTGAAAAAGAGCGCGTTATCCGCTACGTCGTCACCGACCACTATAGTGCCGCAACTTACGTGGAATATGTCATGGGCGCAGAGTCTAGCGAGAACCTAACGCAAGTCTTCTTAAACTCTATCCAGCGCCGCGACGCCAACGACCCCATGCACGGCGTGCCAAACATCCTAGTCATGGATAAAGGTAGCGCCAACTTATCAGGGCTGTTTCTTAACCTTTTAGACCGTTTGGGCGTTGAGCATATCGAACACGCCGCAGGCAATAGCCGTGCTAAAGGGCAAGTCGAAAAGCACAACGACATCGTTGAGTGTAAGTTTGAGAGCCGCTTGTCCTTTTTGAACATCAGATCACTGGATGAGCTAAACGCCTACTGCACTAAGTGGCGCGCGCACTTTAATGCTAATGCCGTGCACAGCCGCACTCGTCAGACGCGCAACGCCATATGGCTCACGATTACCAATCAGCAGCTGCGGTTAGCGCCGTCATTAGAGATATGCCGCGAGCTGGTCACTACTAAGCCTAAAACCGTCAAAGTGCGTGGCGACTTGACCATTACTCATACCGTAAAAGGCTATGCAAACCAAGCCTACGACCTGACGCATCTGCCTGATATCTACCCCAAAGCCGAGATCGATATCGTCGTCAACCCTTACCGCGCCCCTGATATTGATGTCACTTGGCTAGATACCGTTTACACCATTAGCCCAGTAGAGACTGACGCCGCAGGTTTTGCCATTCATGCGCCCGTCATTGGTGTACAGATGATTGCCAAGCCTGAGAGCCAAGCTGATAGCAACCGCAAAGCCATGATGAAAGCCGCTTATGGCGCGGATACCGAAAGCGAAGTCGATAAAGCCCGTAAGCAAAAACAAGCCGCTTACGTCGGTACAGTCGACGCTATGGCAGACGTTGATAATAGCTATAGCGATGGAAACGTGCCAAACGTCATTACCAAAGCTGCGCAGACCGTAGACACCAGCGTTCACGTCGCCAGCCGTGAGGTCAAGCCATACACCCATGTTGAAGCCGCCATGCAATTGCGCGGATTGCTTGGCAGCCAGTGGAAAAGTGACCATTTTGCCGACCTGCAAAAGCAATATCCACAAGGCGTACCACACAGCGCCATTAGCGAGATTGCAGACCGCATCATCATGGGCAAACCAGTTACCTATTTAAAAGCAGTTAATGAGTAGCGACCACTCAGGAGGTATCAATGCAACACGTCAAACAATTATTAAAGGACAACGGCATCAGCCAGCGCAATTTGGCCAGCCATTTAAGCGTTAGCCCTGCTGCCGTCAATCTGATTTTGAACCACGACCAATACCCAGCAGCGCCAGCCAAGAGCGTCATTGTTAACAGTATTAACCAGTTTTTAACCAATCACGGCATCAAATTTGACCATCCAAAACCAACCAATAACTTAGAGGAAGACCTTATGTTACTTCGCAAACAAACCTTAACCCAGCCAGCACGTAAGCAGTTCAAGTTATTTACCAACCCGTTCACCAGTGACATTCGCAGTGCGGATGAACTTTATCAGTCAAGCGATACCGCATACGTCCGAGCCGCCATGCACCATACCGCAAAACATGGCGGCTTCATCGCAGTCACTGGCGAGTCGGGCGCAGGAAAAACCACGTTGAAGCGCGACCTCATTGACCGTCTCAAGCGTGAGAACCAATCCATCATCACCATTGAGCCGTACGTGTTAGCCGCTGAAGACAACGATATGAAAGGCAAAACGCTAAAAGCCGCGCATATTGCCGAGGCCATCTTGCACGCGCTAAGCCCACTCGACAACCCAAAGCGCAGCCCTGAAGCCCGTTTCCGTCAAGTGCATAACTTACTACGTGAGTCGCACAAAGCAGGCAACAGCCATGTGCTGATTATTGAAGAGGCGCACAGCTTACCGATCCCGACATTGAAGCACCTCAAACGCTTTTTTGAACTAGAAGACGGTTATGACAAGCTTTTAGGAATTGTCTTAATTGGACAAAACGAATTAGCGCTCAAACTATCGGAGGAAAACCCCTCTATCCGCGAAGTCGTCCAGCGCTGTGAGATTGTCACCTTAGAGCCGATAGCCCCAAGCGAGTTATCAAGCTATTTTGCCAAGCGTTTGGGCAAGCAGTCCGAGCTTAGCGGCATCATTGATGAGTCTGGCATTGATGCCATGGTCAGTCGCCTCGTGCGTACCGATAGCAAAGGACGTGTTATGCAAAGCCTGCTATATCCGCTAGCCGTCGGCAACCTCATTACAGGCGCAATGAACATGGCAGCCGACTTAGGCGTCCCCACCGTCACCCGCGACATCATTATGAATGTATAAGGAATAAATATGCGGCATCAATTTGATTTAAACGATGAAAGCGACTGGCTGGCAATGTGTAAGCTCCTTGAACGTCAACTACTTATTAGAACCGTTGTCCGATTATCTCCCAACTTAGTAGATGAGATGACAAGGTCTGCTAATGAAATTTTAGAAGCGCACCCTGAGTCTGATAGAACAAGGCTAGCTGAGCCTATCAGATTTACGACTGAACAAGTCACTAACACTATTCTGGCTGATATTGCAGCCTCTCAAACACAGGAAGACACTAATGATTGATCAAACCACCAGTCCAATCACTACCATTGATGGCAAAGAATACATGAGCGATGACAAGGGCCGCTTAACACCTGTTGACGCCATCAAGCCTATTGACAAATTACGTGACGAAACCGTTTGCCAAGCTGCGCAAAAAGTCGTCGCTTTACATCAGACAATGAAGTCCGAAAAAGAAGCCCTGTTCGCATTGGTCTATGACTTTTTGGAACTATCCGCAGCCGAGTACGACACCAAATATGGTGGCAAAAAAGGCAACGTATCCCTGCCAAGTTTTGACGGCAGATACAAAGTCCAGATCGCCATGAGTGACAATATTGTCTTTGATGAGCGCTTGCAGATCGCCAAAAACCTCATTGACGAGTGCATTAGTGAATGGAGTGCAGGCAGCGCCACTGAAATCATGACTCTGGTAAACGACGCGTTTCAGGTTGATAAAGAAGGAAAAGTATCAACGCACCGTGTTTTAGGTTTGCGCCGCCATGATTTTGATCACCCCAAGTGGCTCAAAGCAATGGCAGCCATAGCAGACGCCAGCCAAACCGCCAGTACCACTGAGTACATTCGCATGTATGAGCGGGACGACAAAGGCAAATACGTCCAGATCCCGCTCGACTTTAGCAAAGTGTAAGGCGGCAAACATGAATAACATCCCACTGAATATGACAACTATTGATGAGCTAAAAATACAGGCCGCCCACACTGCTTATCAGCTCACTATCAGAGTTACGCCGCTCAATGAGCGCCTAGCAAAAATGAATATGAGCGTTTGGTGGGAGGGCGACACGTATTTTATCAACACCCATGGTCTGGATCAGATTGTCGGTACTGGCTTTTATTTAGACGACTATATCTTAGGCCACCTAATGGCCATGACAGATATCAAACTCAACACATTTTTAAAAGGTTTTTAACCGCCGCCAGTCGGACACTGGCAACCAACTCAACTTAAGGGTATACATTATGAACAAGCAAGAATTAATCAAAGCAATCGCTGTCGAAGCAGAACTTACGAACGAGCAAGCAGCGGCTGCATTAGATGGTTTTATAAATATCGTAGGCTATTCACTCACACAAGGTAACGAAGTGAAATTAGTAGGCTTTGGTACTTTCAAAACCTCCGAGCGCAAAGCCCGAACTGGACGCAATCCAAAGACAGGCGAGGAACTTCAAATCCCTGCTAAGACAGCGGTCACATTTAGTGCAGGCAAAACCCTAAAAGACGCTGTTAATTAATTTGGTACCTAACTTTTCACTCATCATTATAGGACATTATAAAAATGGCAAAACTAACTCCCGAACTATTAAAACGCAAAATCACAGGCGAAGCCTATCACCAGTTTGACGGCACGACAGTCACCATCTGCTGCCTAACCTTAGAGAATGGTTATAACACCATTGGTCAAAGCGCTTGTATCGACCAGTCAATGTTTGATGCTGAGGTAGGTAAAGATTTGGCTTACCAGAATGCCTTTAGCAAGCTATGGCAGCTTTACGGCTTTAATGCTAAGGAAGCACTATTCCAAGCCGTACAAGGCGCGGAACAAAACAAGCTGTCTTAAGCAATCATTAAGCCCTCTGGGTAAACACAAAGGTGGGTAACGCATTAGCGCTATCCACCTTTTTTACTTTCATAATAAGGAACCCATATGAGTCATCAAAGCAAACAACGCATCATGGATAAGATTATCCGCTGCTTAGCGCTTAGCAAATCAAGTAACGAACATGAGGCTGCCACAGCATTGCGTCAAGCTCATGCACTGATGCAAAAGCACGACATCAGCGTGAAAGATGTTGAATTAGCCGATATCAAGTTTAAAGCCTCAAACACACGCTCTGCAAAGCGTCCACCTATCTATCAAATTTCCCTTGCCAACATGATCGCCAAGCTTTTTGGTTGTCAGAATTATATGGGCAATGGTACTGGTGACCGTAGCCATCTTCGCGTGATGTGTTTTGTAGGTTTAGAGATACACAGCGACATTGCCAGCTACTCTTACGACACGCTATTTCGTCAGCTAAAACAAGCTCGCCAAGCCTATATTAAAACAGAGTTAAAACGAGTCAGACTTACCAAAAACAAAGCAGCCCGCGCGGATGCGTTTTGTCTTGGCTGGGTATCAACAGTGCACCAGTTGGTCAGAAAACTAGTGCCTTTATCGACTGACATGACACTTATAGAGCGGGCGATGCGCTCAGAGTTAGACTTAAAGTCTACAAGCGGCGTAGACCGAGTGTCCAAGAGTAAAGCCAAAACCGCAACCAATGATTTTCATAACGGCCGCATAGTAGGCAAAGACGCCCAGCTAAACCATGGCATGAACACCGACGCGCACCAAACCAAACGAATCGCCCAATAGGAGCATAACCATGTCACAGCGTACCCCAAACAAACCAAAGCTGATCCAATTCATTCACATAGCTAAGAGCCAGCTTAAGCTTGATGACGCCACTTACCGCCACATGCTCACCGAGCAAACTGGTAAGGACAGTTGTAGCAAAATGTCTAAAAGCGAACTCGTCGTCGTATTTGAGCATCTAAAATCCTTAGGCTTTAAGACCACACCTGCCAAATCAGCGGGCAAGGTCGCTCAAGCAGACGATGCCCAATCACGTAAGATACGCAGCCTATGGCTCACCCTGCGTGATTTAGGTGCAGTCCGCAATGCAAGCGAGCGTGCATTAGCCAAGTACGTCGAGCGTCAAACAGGCAAATCAGCACTACAATTTATCAGCACAGAGGATGCCAGCCGAGTCATCGAAACTCTAAAGAAGTGGCAACAGCGAGTAGAAGACACCCAATTGATGGCCAATATTGATAATAAATAATCGGTTATAAATGGCAGACCTGCCATCTTACCTACACCTTATTTTTATCAACTATAGTAAGATTCAAACAATAAGGTCAAACAATCGGAGCGATGATGTCATACCCCAAACCAAACGGCAAATTTACCTCTCTAGGCACTGCTTTCTTGCAGGACATGGTAGGCATCGGTTCTGGCATTATCGCTACCAGCGCACAGATACCGACCGAGCAAGCCCAGCAGATAGCTTATGATCTCGCTCAGTCTATGACTGCGCATTGGGGCGGCAGCATGCTCTATGTCCCCAAAACCAACCCTGAAAAGATTCTAAAACGTAATCTGGCCATTTGGAATGACTTCACAGGCAACAATCATCATCAGCTCGCTCAAAAGTATGATCTGGCAACACCAACGGTCTATCAAATCCTAGCTGACATTCAAAGCACCCTCCCTAAACCACAAAAAGACCTATTCGATAACGAGTAGGTCTTCATATTTAATCTGGCTTTCTAATTACACCTAGTGCAACCTCATTACATATCTATCCCAGTATATCCCTAGCTATCCCACCTCATCCCGTATTTATAACGCTATTCTAGTATGTTTATCTAGAGTGGTATCAATCTACATATTAGATGGGCGCTTTTTTGTGTGCGCTGTAGACGGATGGTTATCTGCCGTTATGAACAGCTTAGGCATCCGCAGGAGTGATACTGGCCAAGGTTAGCTCGCGGATACTGTGATTGACGCCTGCCATCGCAACAGGGAAACCGCGCTGCTTGGCTAGGTCCGCTGCAACAGCATTTACGATACCATTGTCAGTGTGGGCCAGATATTGCCATTCGTGAGCGTAGCGGTTTTGATCGGCAGGCAAGTTGTCCGCTAATAACCCAAGCGCGCACAGCTGCTTGACGATTTCATCAGCAGCCAGCAGGGTCGATGAGGCTTTGACATTTTCGGCGCGCGCATAGTGCTTGGCAGGGTAGAGGCTGACATCAGCCACACGCAAGGTGTCATCTTCACCAGGGATCTGCTGACCACCGTATAGAGCATTACCCACCGTATGGGCACTGTTGAAAGTCGGCACAAACGCGGCAACATAATCAATCGCTTGCTGACTGCGCGCCTGTAGCGGCGCTTTGTCCCAGCCATCGTCGATATAGTGCAGGTACTGGTCAGGCAGTTCGGGTTGGGCGCTGTCATCAGTCGAGGCTACCAAACCATCCTCAAAGAGGGTAATAAACTTGCTCATGCCATGAATCTGAAAATACCCATCAGGATACGGGGTCAGCTGCGCCATGCCCTCAGGTGTACCGCGCTCTCCGTAGATGATGATCTCAGGTATTTGTCCGCCTGCATCATTCCAGTGCGTGACATAAGAGGACTTAAACTCCACCATGCGCTTGACCTCAACACCGACCATATCATCAATCATACCTGTACGAAAGCCGCAGGCATTGATCAAGTAATCCACCTCAACATGCCCTTGGGCGCGGTCTTGTGGTTGATAGTCGATGCGCCATTTTTGGACACTATCTGAGGACTCGCCTGTGCCATCTGTCTGATGGTGACCATCAGTGACTGGTGTCACCTGCTTAACCGTGGTCTGGGTAAAGATATGGGCATTGTCATACTGTTCAAGTGCCAGTTGCGCAGACGCTGCCAAGCGAAAGATATTCCAGCCGTACTCTTGTACCATAATCAGCGGAAACTTGACCTTGTTTAAGTCCAAATGCTTGGCAACAGGAATCATCCACTCATCCATACTGTGCGGCACCGCCACTTGTTCACGTTCAGACAGTGCGATAACCTGCTCGCGGCTATAAAGCCGATAGTAGTTATCAGGCTCGCCCAGCACTTTATTGTTGTCATCTGCTGCGATCAGCTCACGATAAGCCGTTGTCAGGGTATCAAGGCGTGGCAATAAGTCTTCAGGAAACCCATCATCACGCGTGGGCACAGCAAATACGGTTGGGCGCACATCGATGGTGTAGGGGTAGAGACGCAAAATATCAATACATTGCTCAAGGAGTGCCACGCAGTCTTCATCAGGTATTTCGCGGTATAAGTTGCCACCAGCATGCAGGTGACACATTGGCGGGCCATCGATGAGCGAGGTCTTTTGTTCAAATAAATAGGTCTTGAGTCCCATCGCTGCCAAACGGATAGCGATGGTTGCGCCAGCCGTACCGCCGCCCAAAATACCCACGCGTTTTGCGGCGCTCGTATTGCCTTGGTTATTGATATCGGTGTCGTTACTGGCTTGGGGTAAAATGTTCATAGCAGAGTCAGTCATGGTTGTTATTATGTCCTTGATGTCATCATCATAGGTAAAAGAAATATCGTAATCGGTTAAGGTTGTATGGATGAAAATATAGAATATGGGTATGGGCTGTACTCAGAAAGTATCATCATCTTTATTTTAAGTGGTCGTCTTTTATAGAGGTCGTCTTTTATAGAGACTGTCTTTTATCCTGAGGCCATTTTTTAAAGTTTTTGCCATAGGTTTTGGGTAGTGCGGTTCAGATCCAAGTGGAGCTGTCCTTATCAACAAAAAACGTCAACGCATTCGGTCAAATCTGGTACGACAGCGCTACAATAGGTGCACCGCCCATAACTAGTTATTCATTAAAGTAGTGTACGAAAAATCGCCTCAAATAGCGCAGTAAAAACGTAAGCAGTTGCATACATTTTGTCACCACAGGTGGTTATCTGTGCACTACGAGTATGTTACAAATCAAAAAAAACTGTCTTAATAATCAAATGTTTACTAATAAAAAATAGTCTGTTCTTTTGCTAAAAATAACTGTGCAGTAACAACACATTTCACATATGTATTTTGTAATTTTCTCACGATTTTGTAATTTTTCACGCTGTCATTGCTGAGAGTTTTGGGGCGTATGCTATAGTAAAATCACTTGCGGTGATGCATAGCAGCTTAATGCTGTTACTCAACAACCCTTATCAGATTGGGCGTATACTGTGCGTCATGAGTGTCACGATACAGTTTTAACCGACAACCATACCAACCAAGCATACCCAAAATCAGGCCATATCTGCCGACCCGCCCTGACAGGTAGCGCGCCGCAACCACTAAAAAATGGATATCAGCTCCACTTATCATCCCAAGGAAATCATTATGAAACGTATTATCGCATTATCAGCATTGACTGGCATATTGACGGTTACTGGTTGTTCAACATTTAAAGGACTGATCGGTCAAGATGAAACAGGCATGCACGACACGCACAGCACCTATGGCGATACGGCACCTGTGGACAGCAAAAATGGCGTATTGGTTGATGCAGCCAACCACATGACCCTATACACGTATGACAAAGACACCATGAACAAATCTGAGTGTGGCTCAGTATGTATGGTTGCATGGCCTCCCTTTATGGCTCCTGCTGATGCCGAAGCGTCTGGCGAATTCGATGCGTTTAAACGTAAAGATGGTAAATATCAGTGGGCGATGAACGGTAAGCCGCTATACTTTTATGCCAATGATACCAAAGCAGGCGATATGAATGGCAACGGAAAATTTGAAGTGTGGCATGTGGTGCCAACCAAATAATCTGACCGCATTTGCTTGATAAAAAAGCAGCAACGTTATCCGTTGCTGCTTTTTTTATGATCATGTTTTATCATAATGACTGACAGTCAGAAAAACGAACCATCAGCATTTTTTTTGATCAGACCATTTGCTTAACCTGATCTGTGCTTAGTTTGCTTTTTTCTCAACCAACTCACCGTCGATTTGGATCGGTACATTGGTGGTGATGCCCTGCGCATAAGCGTCCATACCGTAGGCGGTACGATCAATGTTGCCTGTTGCACGAAAGCCAATCACAGGCTCTTTGGTTAAAGGACTCTTGGCAATCTTTTTGAGGGTCAGGTTTAGGATCATTGGTTTGGTTTGACCGAGCATGGTCAGATTACCCATGACCTTGGCCTGTTGCGGGTTGATAAAGGTGACCTGAGTGGAGTTAAACGTCGCAGTTGGATACTGCTCAACATTAAAAAACTCTTCGGTTTTTAGATGCTCATCACGTGCTTCCCATGCGGTGTCGATGCTGTCGGTATCGATAACAAAATTCATTTGTGCTTGATTAGGGTTTTTCATGTCATAAGTGATGCTGCCGTCAACATCGCTAAAGTGTCCCATTACCGTTGAAAAGCCCATGTGCTCAACTGAAAAACCCACGTGAGTATGTGAGTTATCAAGCTGCCAATGCATTGGTAGCGCGGCGCTGGCAACCGTGGTAACAGCAAGCGCTGATGAAAGTAGTAGGGTTTTGCCCATGGTGGTCACGGCGCGTTTTGTTGTTAGCATAGATAATGTGGCCATCGTTAAATTTCCTTAATATAAATAGAAAGTGTTCAATAAAAATTAAAATACTGCCTGCTATTTATAACGTATTGTCGGTAAAAAGTCAGTATTATTAATTTAATCTTAACCTAATTGTGACATTGTAAACTTAAATCATCTGTTTGATTGGGTGTTAAGCGAGCGGTTATGATCGTTATGGTAAGGTGCGTACCAGTACTTGCCAGATAAGGATCAGGTAGGGTTGCGGATAACTTGCACCAGTGACAAAAAACCGTTAGAATCGCGGTTTGATTTTCCCACTGGGGAAGGCTAAGTGAACAAAAAGGTGGTGCTTTGTGCTGGAATAAGCCAGTGACCGAGTTGCCATGTTTTGAGATGTTCTTAGTGCCTCAGTTACGTATGTGATGGGTTGCCATCCATACATCGGACCTAGAGAGTATATTATGCGTAAAGATATCCATCCTGATTACCAAGAAGTTTTATTCCATGACACCAATGCTGACGTGTATTTCTTGACGCGTTCAACGGCTAAGACTAAAGCAACTCGTGAGTATGAAGGTAAAGAATACCCATACTACCCACTTGATATCTCAAGTGCGTCACATCCGTTCTACACAGGCGAGCAACGTAAAACGTCTACCGAAGGCCGTGTTGCTAGCTTCAACAAGCGCTTTGGCGCATTTGGTGGTCGTAACAAGAAAAAATCTGGCGAATAAGCAAGATTGTTCTTTGAGATCACCGTTTGCTGTATTAGCAGCTTGATGATTGCATATTGATAATCAAACTGCGCGATATAGCAAGTCAAAAAAACCGCTGATGTTTCAGCGGTTTTTTTTCGTTTGTATGATAACTGGATGGCTATGTCTGCATGGCCTGCATGGCCTGCATGCGCTATATCAGTTCTGCAATCGTCTGTGCCAGTTGCTCCGCCCACTGCTGGTAGGTGAGGCTGCTTGGGTGAAAGCCGTCACTGGCAAATATCATGGCAGGGTTGCTACTGTGGGTGGCCGCCAGTTCTAAAAAATCAACGGGTATATGATACACACCGTTATGCTGCGCGCAAATGGCTTGTAGGTCTTGATCCATGCGCTGCGCTTTGGCACCGATAAAACCATTGAGCGGCGCGGGTATGGCAGGCATTTTTGCCATTGGTGGTAAGCTTGGAAAAATCAATACCTGTACGCCAAACTTGCGCTGGGCAATGGCAATGATTTGCTCAAGTTGCTGCTGCCACCGTACCCGCGCGACGTTTTTGGTGGTGTCATTAACGCCAACACTGACCACCATGACATCAACAGGCTGCGGTGGTACTGGCAGCACATAGAGACGACGTAAAATATCAAAGCTGGTATGCCCTGTGGTGGCTTGTAATAACCAGCTTAGTGTTGCAAATCGTGCCTCTATTGTTGGCTGCTGCTGTAATGCAGGAATCAGCTGGCCTGTCAGTGCGGCCTGCTGGGTGTCACTACCGACCCCAGCCGCTGCCGAGTCACCGACGACCATTAGCGTCAGAGTCTGCTGACGCTGACTGGTGTTTATATCCGCCTTGGGTATCAAATCAACTTGCCCGAAACGTTCGCCTACAGGCTCTGGCAGTCGAACGGTGTCACGTTTGATCTTACGGCCTTGATACAGGTATATCGGCGCAAACAGCACATCTCTTGCCACTGAGGTCAGTTTGGTGGTGTCTACCATCCGGCACGCTCTCTAATAGTCGTCAGGCTATCTTCAATGAGTAATTGACCATCGACATACACATCACGCAGTAAGTTGTCATCACTGCTATTAAGGGCGTCTTCTTTGATGGTTTTGGGTTGACCGCTCTCGTCTTTGACAAGGGCCAAGCGGCCTTTTTTAGAGCGTTTAGAGCGGCTGGTTACAGGGTCTTTATAGATGTCTTTCCATGTGCCGTTGATACAGATGGCGCTGGCTTTCATCGCCCAACTCATGGTGTCGCGATTGACTTGCTGCAAGAGACCACCGCCCATGCCAAAGGTGATATTTTCGGCGCTAAAGCCTGCTTGTAGCACCACATCAATAATGTTGCTCAAGCTTTGTGCGCTGATACCGTCGCCTTGAATAATACGCACGTAATCGGGCAGCACTTTATAGCCTTTACTATTAACGGTAGTACCGAACTTCACTGCCAAGCGCTCCAATGCTTCACGCACTACTTTGGTCGGCTCGCCACTGTCAGGTCTGATGACCAAGGTACCGCCCATATTTGTGACGTCATCTTTTAAGGCATCGCCCCAAATATTATCAATGGCATTCCACAAGTCATAGCTGTCAGACACCACCGAAAACGCTTTGCCTTCGCCGCCAAATTGCTCAATCATATTGGCAAATGCCGCCGTTTCGCTATCGCGTCCCCATGCGGTCATGGTGCTGTGCTCGGCTGCTGGAATAGAAAAGGCAGGCATGTCTTCAGTCATCTGGTACCAGCGACTGGCAGCCACCAACGCGGTCATGGAGTCAGTACCAGCAAAGTTGACCAAGTGCGCCAAGCTACCAAGCGCTACGGTCTCCATACTTGATGCGCCGCGCGCGCCAAAGTCATGCAAACGAAATGGTAGGGACTCTGTGTTGTCTGCTGATTTTTCTAAGGCTTGGCGGATGATGCCTTTGCAGTAGCGAGAGACGCTAGCGACGGTTGATGGATACCAAACGGCACGCAGTAGGGCGGTTTCGATATAGCTGGACAGCCAGTAAAACCCAGGGTCGGTATTGACGACCTGACAGACGACATTGGATACAGGGACGATGCTACCTTCGGGGACAGCTTGGATGCGCAGGGGCAGATAGCCGCCATGTTTGTCTACCAAGTGCTCCCAGCCTTCTCGGTTAAAGGTCAGGCCGTGGGCGGTGATGATGGCTTCGGCCTCATCGATATGTTGGTGTGTGATGGGGGTGCTAAGATACTCTTTGATAAAGGCTTGTAGACCAAAGAACACCACATCATAGTCGCCTTTACGCGCCTCTATGTAGCTCGACATATACTCACTGCCACTTGGGTATTGCACCCAGTGAGAGGTTTTATAGCTGTCGCTGTTTAATATTAAATTATTGAAATTGCTGGTGTACATCACAGAACTCCTCTGCTTTGATGTGCCGCGGCTGCTTTGATAACAGCATCGCTGCGGCGGTGAACCATTGCCGTCTATCGGCGTTGGCGTGAAACGGATACCGTCTATTATGACGATATTTGGTGTTAAAACAGTGTACTTTAGTGACTAAAAAACTACAGCCCAACCATCTTGGTGATAATCGCATAGTGATCTTCAAACATCATCTCAGCGTCTAGCTCAGCGAGCGGCAGCCAGAAGGCTTGCGCGGCATCGTCGCCGCCTTTTACTTTTGGCAACCCTTTGGGATCATTTTTGAGCTGAAAGTAAAACGCTTGGGTAATCGTGCGTCCACGCGCTGAGCGATACGGATCATCAAAGGTGTGCTGGCTGTGGCAAGAGCCGCGCAATACAGGCTCTGGCACTTTGAGGCGCGTCTCTTCACGCAGCTCACGGATACAAGCATCAAAGAGGGTTTCTTTTGGATTCAAAAACCCGCCTGGCAGTGCCCATAGTCCGCGTCCTGGCATACTGCGGCGCTCAACCAATAAAATGTGCCCTGACTGCACCACTAACGCATCGGCGGTCATAAAGGTTGGCGCATAAGGCGCAGATGCCCATTGTCTTTTGTATTTATCAATAAAGTCGGCTTCTTCGTGTAGTCGTTGATACTCGTCCGTTTTTTTGAAGTTATCAAGGACATGACGGGTGGACTCAGGCGTACGCTCAGGCGTTGGTGTCGCCCCCATTAAGTAGCTGTCACGAATAGGGGTAGCGGACAAGTTATGATAATTGGGCACGGAGACTGATGCCCAGTTGGGAAACAGCGATAAATAGTACGATGAGCTGTCTTTAGAATGTCCAATCAGACCAATATCCGCGTGCAGATCGCCCGTCACTGATTTGACGCCTGCTTGCACGTATTGTAACCAGCGCGTGTCATTGTAAAGCGCGTCGTCTAGCCCAACGCAGTGAATCCGTGCAGCGTCTTCTGCGGAGTAAGCGCCTTTAATCATCGCCGAGCGCTCAGCGACGCTAAAGGGGTTGCGTAAGCTGCGTGGTAGGTTGGCAGAGCCGATCAGCATGATGACGTCATCCGAGCGCTTGAGTGCTTCATCAATGACTGCTTTGTGGCCGCGATGAAACGGCTGAAAACGGCCGATAAAGACCAGATAACGATAGTGTTTGTTATCTTGCTGCTCGGCAGGTTGTTTATTCGCTTCTGGTTGGCCTGTGTATTGCGCTGCTGATTCACTCATAGACGTCCATTTCCTACGACTTTTTTTACGATTAAAAATTAATGACGCTCATACTGACACAGCCTGTGACTTCCTGACAAGTGTAAAGATGTTTTACGCGCTATAATTTTGAGCGTGCTTCAAACACAGTAATAACGAAAGCCTCTCTACATGTTTAGGGCGTGTCCCTACTTCAATCGTTTATCACTATTTTTAAAATAGGGACACGCCCTAGAGAAGTCGGCATACAAAAACGACAAAACGACAATAGATATGACTAACAACGCTTAAAGCGACTCAATCTTGCTGATACCTTCTTGGCGTATCACTTCAGTCACGCCAGCATCGGACTCGATGCGACTAATGAAGGCATTAAAGTTCTGATAATCAGAGAGGTCTAACTCCATTTTTTTCGCCCAAGTGAGTATGACATAAAGATAGATATCGGCTGTGGTTTTAGTGCCTGTCAGATAGTCCTGTATGCCAAGCTGCTTATTGGGATACTCAAGCAGGCTAACGATTTTTTTCTTGGCAGTTTCTTTTAATTCTGCTTGCGCCGCGTCGTCGGTAACAAAGCCATCAGGGCCAAACAGCGGTGCAAAGCTTTTATGAACGTCTGAGTTGATAAAAGCCAACCATTGCATGATTTCTGCACGCTGCGCAGGCGAGTTAGCAGAACCAAAAATATTGGCGTCAGGATACTTAGCATCAATATAGGTCTGTACGGCAAGATTCTGCGTGACGATGGTATCGCCGTCTACGATGGCAGGTACTGAGCCCTGCGGATTAATGCGTAAATACGCTTCTGATTTGACAGAGTCGTGATCTAGTACTTCCAATTCATAATCTGCGTTTGTCCACTCAAGCGCCACATGTGGAACCACTGAGCACGCGCCCGGCATGATATATAACTTCATAATCTATTCCTTTTTATCTATTATTTTGGATCTGTCTTTTTACTAAATTGAGTCTAAACAACCAAGCTGTGCCACTCGGTTATGTTATGTGAGTTTAGTTTTAATAGATGTAGCCTTGTCTGGCGGCTACCTTTCTCATTTTTATTACCATTTTTAAAATAGGAAAACGCCCTAGCCAATCGCCACTACTTTTTTATCCTTGATAAATGGCTTGGCAGGCTTAATATAAGCAGCAATGGCTTGAGTGATGAGCCTCTTTTACGTGGTACGCTTGGTGATACATGGGATCGGTGCTTTTGATTTTATTATGCGTTGTTTTATTATTAAAAAAATCAATCACAACCATTAGTCGCACTCGTCCTCCAATCCATAGTAGCGCGGTCGGAATTGATGCTTAGTTCAGGTATAATAGCGGGTATAAACGGCTTAACAACGCTACTTATGGCAGCCAACGTCATACAATAATAAACCTGACTCACTGATAGCCTGCCAATCTTGTCAAAACTGTAAACAAAACTGTAGACATTGTCAGCCTCCACATTCACGACACAATAGCCATCATAGATATTGCGCTTGTGTCACAACGCATAGGAAATATTATGACTGAGCAAAACCAAGCTGCTGACTATGAGTCAGCATTAGATACTGAGCAAGCCGAAGCAAAAAGCAATATCACCATCACTGAGTCGGCACAAGGCTATCTGGCTGAGCTGCTCTCAAAGCAAGATACTGATGGTATTGGTGTGCGTATCTTTGTTGAGCACCCTGGTACGCCGCGTGCTGAGTGCTGTATGGCTTATAACCAGCCGGGTGAAGAAGACAGTGCTGATCTGCGTTTCACTTACGATGACTTTTCGGCCTTTATCGAAGCGGCATCGGTGCCTTATCTAGAAGATGCAGTGATTGATTATAATAAAGACCGTTTCGGTGGTCAGCTGACCTTCCGCGCGCCCAACTCTAAGGTGCCCAAAGTCGGTGCGGATGCGAGCGTTGAGGAGCGTATCAACTACGTCTTGCAGTCAGAGATCAACCCAGGCCTTGCCGCGCACGGCGGTGATGTCCAACTGCTTGAGCTGATTGAAGAAGAAGGCATTGGCCTGACTGCGGTGCTCAAATTCGGCGGCGGTTGCCAAGGCTGTTCAGCGGTAGACATGACGCTGCGTCAAGGTGTCGAAGTACAACTTAAGCAGCAAATCCCTGAGCTGACCCAAGTCGTTGATGATACCGACCACACGCGCACCGAAAACGCGTACTACAAATAAGCCCTTATTGGCCGCTTATGAATATCATTCATTAGGCGCTCAACAATAGATGGTTTTATTCATAAAAAAGCTGAGTTATGATGAACTCAGCTTTTTTTATGGGTGTCTGATAGCAGATACTGATAATACAGGTGGGTCGACCGTTTTTAATAAGCCGATTTTACCTCTTATTTTAATAAGTAACTATTAAGTAACTACAATATCATACAGGAGTAGACCATGAGTGATGGAGCAGCAAATAACTCCGAGCAGGCGCAGCGTTTAGAGACCTTGGCGATTCACGCAGGCTACAGCGTGGAGCCGACCACCAAAGCGGTTGCCGTACCGATTTATCACACCAGCTCGTATGCGTTTGATAATACCCAGCACGGTGCGGATCTGTTTGATCTAAAAGTGGCGGGTAATATCTATACGCGTATTATGAACCCGACCAATGCGGTGCTAGAGGAGCGCGTCGCGGCGCTCGAAGGTGGTATCGGCGCGCTAGCCGTCGCCTCTGGTATGGCGGCCATCACTTATGCAGTGCAGACTATTTGCGAAGCGGGCGATAACATCGTTGCGGTCTCAACGCTATATGGCGGCACTTATAATTTGTTTGCTCATGCGTTGCCGCGCCAAGGGATTGAGGTACGATTTTTTGACCACAAAAACCCAGAAGCGATTCGTGATTTGATCGATGACAAAACCAAAATGGTCTTTGCCGAGAGTATCGGTAATCCACTGGGTAACATCGTTGATATCCAAGCATTAAGCGATATTGCTCATGAGCAGGGCGTGCCCGTAGTCATTGACAATACAGTAGCAACGCCTGCGCTATGCCGTCCGTTTGAGTTTGGCGCAGACATTGTGGTGCACTCGTTGACCAAATACATGAGCGGTACGGGCACATCCATTGGCGGTGCGATTATCGATAGTGGTCAGTTTGCGTGGGGAGATCATCCTGAGCGCTTTCCATTATTGAACACACCAGATGCCAGCTATCATGGGGTTAATTTTGTTAAAGACGTGGGGCAGGCAGCCTTTATTGCTCGTGCTCGCGTCGCACCATTACGCAATACTGGCGCGGCGCTTAGCCCACTCAATGCGTTTGGTATTTTGCAAGGTATGGAGACACTCAGCCTACGCATGGAGCGTCATGTACAAAACGCGCAGGCGGTCGCCGAATATCTGCGTGGACATGACAAAGTCGCTTGGGTGAAGTATGCCGGTTTATCTGACCATCCCGAGCACGCGCTTGCCCAAAAGTATATGAAAGGCACACCGTCTGCGATTTTAACCTTTGGTGTTCGTAGTAGTGATGAGGGCGGTGGTAGTGAGGCAGGTGCGCGTTTTATCGATGCGCTACAGCTGATTACGCGCTTGGTGAATATTGGTGACGCCAAATCACTGGCCTGTCACCCAGCCTCAACGACCCATCGTCAGTTAAATGGGCAAGAGCTTGAGCAGGCAGGGGTAAGTGAAGATATGGTCAGATTGTCGATTGGTATCGAGCATATTGAAGATATAAAAGCTGATTTGGCGCAAGCGCTAGCAGCAGCATAATATAAAATATGTCTGCCTGCTAAGCTGAAAAAATAAAACCATTTTGTAAGCTCTGTCATAGAGCCTATTAGTAAAAAGCCCATATCAAGTCGATATGGGCTTTTTGTTTGGCAGCAATGTAACAATGTAGCCATCAGATAATCTTCGCGATGAGGACGCGCCCTAGGCAGATAGGACACGCTGAGCGATATCTTGATAAACTTTAGAGGCAAGACGCGGGCCAAACTGCTGAATCACTTGCGCCGCCACTTCGCTGGCAAGACGACCACATTCAGGCAGCGCGTGATGCTGAGATAAGGCATACAAGAAGGCACCTGCGTAGTTGTCCCCTGCGCCATTGGTATCGATGACATCAGCCACGGCTGGGGTGGCAATCTCATAAATGGCGATCTCGCTATCGTCATCTGCTTTATGGGCGATGATGGCACCATTGGCGCCATCGGTCACCACCGCAGTCTGACTGTGGTCGAGTAAGGCGCGCGCTGCTGCTTTTAGCTGCTTTTTATCGGTAAACAAACGCGCTTCTTCGCTGTTGCAAAAGATGACCGCCACTTTATTGCCCAGCATATTGAGCAAGCCGTCTTTGGCAAATTTGACCACCGCAGGATCGGCAAAGCTGACAGCGATTTTGGTATTGTGCAAGCCCGCTTGTTGGCGCAGTTGGGTCATGGCAGGTTGAATGCTTTCAGACATCGCCAAATAGCCTTCCAGATATAGCCAGTCAGACTGCATTAAGGCATCAAAATCAATATTTTCTGCGGCGATCTCGCTTGAGGTACCAAGATAGGTCTGCATGGTGCGCTCACCATCATCAGTGACCACCACCACACAAGATCCAGTAACGCCGCCTGTCTGCACAGATTGCGGGGCGGTTGCCACGCCTGCGTTATTCAAATCTTGAAGATAAAACTGGCCTTGCGCGTCATCACCCACGCGGCAGGCATAAAAGGGCTTACCGCCCAAACTGGCAAACGCAAACATCGAGTTGGCTGCTGAGCCGCCGCCCGCTTGTTTTGACGGTGCAATCTCTGCCAGCTGAAAATATGCCAGTAGCTGCTGCTGCTCTTCAATCGTTGCCAAGGTCATGTTGCCACGGGTCAACTCGGTTTCAGCAAGCGCTTTATCACTGAGCACATATTCATGATCCACCAAGGCATTACCTATTGCCATCACATCGTACATTGTCTCTCTCCCACTTTTTCAGTAATCAAAATCATATCAATAAAACGATCAAATCGCAGCCTTAGGCTTGTAGCGTGAGCAGCCGCTGATAGAGGGCGTTTTTTTTCACCCCTGTTAAATCAGCAGCCAAGGTGGCCGCTTTCTTAACCGACAAGTCCAGCAACAAGCGCTGCAATAGCTCGTCATGGACGCTGATGTCGTCGTCCTCTTGTCCTGCACTGTTACCTGCAACCACCACCACGATCTCGCCGCGTTGCTGATTGTCATCGGCTTTGACAAACTCGACCAAATCGCCAAGCGTACTTTTATGAACCGTCTCAAAGGTTTTGGTCAGCTCACGACAAAACGTCACTTCGCGCTCGTCCCCAAATATCGTTGCCATGTCTGCTAAGCTTGCAATGATGCGGTGCGGTGCTTCATAAAATATCAGCGTTTCGGCACGCTCTCTTAAGGCGCTGAGTTGCTTTTGGCGACCATGCGTTTTGGCAGGCAAAAACCCAATAAAGCTGAATCGATCTGAGGGCAGACCTGCCACCGACAATGCACCAATCGCAGCGGACGCACCAATGATGGGTGATACGGTCACGCCTGCGTCATGCGCTGCTTGCACCAATTGATAACCGGGATCACTGACCAGTGGTGTGCCTGCATCACTGATCAAGGCAACCGAATGGCCTTGCTGGATCATCTCGATAATTTTGGGTGTTTGAATGGCGCTATTGTGTTCATGATAGGCCCACAGCTTATGATGACCACGGCTTTTTTGCTCGCCCTGATTATTTGCCTGTCCATCGTTGGTCGCTTTGCCATCACTGTCCTTGTTGTCGCCCGCTCTGGTATCGATACCAAAGTGTGCCAGCAATTTGCCTGAGGTGCGCGTGTCCTCACAGGCAATGATAGCGACCTGCTTTAGGGTATCAATGGCGCGCGGCGTCATGTCGCTTAAGTTGCCAATCGGCGTGGCAACGATATACAGGCACGCTGGCATGGTGGTAGGGGTAGACATGAAAACCTCTTTGGCATATTGAGCATGATAAATCAAAAAACGCAAAAAAATCCCACCAACAGACAGGATAATAACGCTTAAAAGTGGTTAGTTTAGCATGTTGTGCTATGATAATTTACAAATGTTAAAGACAAGTCTTCTGTACCATGTCCACGCCGCATCAACGCCGTCCATTGCTATTAAACGCACCAAAACAGCGCCAAGGTCAGCACTTTGAGACGCAGGCGCTGAGCTTTTTACAGCAGCAAGGTTTGACGCTGATTGCGCAAAACTGGCAGCAGCCAAAAATCGGTGAAATTGATCTGATTATGATTGAGCAGGGGTCAGCGTGGCCAATTTTGGTGTTTGTGGAGGTGCGCCAGCGCGCTCGCTCACAATTTGGTGACGCATCAATGAGCGTTACCAAAGCCAAACAGCGCAAACTGATCAAAGCGGCACGTTATTTTTTGCAGCAGCACCCGCAATATGCCGATTATGAGTGCCGTTTTGACGTGGTCACCTATGATGGTACGCATCAAAGTGACCATGCCAATTATTTGCCGCAATATGCGCCGAATATGCCAGCGGTCACATGGATACAAGGCGCGTTTATGGCCAATGCATGGTAGTGGCAACACAAAGAAAAGTCAGCAGCGGCTTTAGATTGCTGGACGTATTACAACAAGTTACCGTTACTAAAAACCTAACCGTTGGTAGCAAAAATTCAGTAAAGTAGCGAACGAAACGGTAACATCATCATTTAACGACAATTTTTATGGCTTTATGGGGTAGATCATGACAAGGTTGCACACGCTTACCACGCTTTTAAGACCAACTTTTGGCTGGCCGCGCCGCATGGTGATGGGGTCGATGGTGGTGGCCAGCATCGTTAGCACTGGATGTACCACCAATTACCTGACCAACAGCACGCAAGGAACGTATGGTGTACCTGTCACAGAGCGTACCATCCCCCAGCGCTTGCTTGATAGCAGCATTGAGCATACCGTCAAGGTCAACGCCTACAGTCTACAAGAAAACTTACAGGCCAATAGCCGTATCAGTATCGACAGCTTCTATAGTGAAGTGCTGCTTAGTGGTGAAGTGCCTACTGAAGCCATTAAGACCGAAATTGAGCAAATGGTCAGCTCCATGCCAGATGTACGCCGCGTCTATAACGAGCTCAATGTCAGCGTGGCGCGTGGTTATAGCGCCACCGTTCATGATGGTTACATCACCTCAAAGTTGATGGCAAAAGTAGCCACCAGCGATGGCGTCAAAGCCTCACAGGTCAAAGTCGTGACTGATGATGGCGTGGTCTATGTCATGGGACGCTTGACCCCGACGCAGCAGAACTATTTAATTGATATTGCCAATACCACCGTGGGTGTGACGGAACTGGTGCTACTGACCACATTGGTTAATGACAGAGGCGAGCCTGTTGATGATGATGACATTATGCAAGAAGGCCAAGTGGCAGCCGCGCCCAGTGCGTCTACTGTCGCCGCACCTGTGGTGAGAAGTGGCAATAGCGGCCCTGTGATCGTCATTGATGAGGCACCAGCGAGCCAAGGCACGACCAGCGGCTATATCGAGCGTTATCAAAACCAGTAGTCGTCGACGGCAGCCATGAGTGCTGCCGCGTCAGTAGGCGCAAGGCGCACTCACAAGAATGCTAAACAGACATAACAGGAAAAACACGGCAAATCCGCACGTAGTCGGTACACTATGTAGCACCATAGTGACGATATAAGCACTGATGCAGAAAGGATTTGCCTGATGAAAAAAATAAAAACAGACGTGGTAGAAAAAGAGTTGAACCAACAGTCAGTAACCGATACGGCCGCCTCAGGTGCAGTCATGCGCTCAAAAAGCCGTACTACGCACCATGCAAAACGTTTTGGCACCGTTGGTATCAGTGCCATCGTTGCAATTGGCGGTTTGGTTTTTGCTGCTCAGCAAGCTCAAGCGTTTTCCGCACTGGATGTGGTCAATAAGATCAGTACAGGCGGCGGCGTGGGCGTGAGCAAAGACATCTTGTATGGCGATGCGCCATTGCAGGATTTGGATATCTATTATCCAAAACCACTGGCTCAAGCGATGCGCACCGATCAAGGTAGCATCCAGTCCTATCCGATGGTGGTCTTTGTGCATGGCGGCTCATGGCAAAATGGCAGCAAAGCAGACTATGCCTTTGTAGGCGAGAGTTTGGCGCAAGCAGGGTACGTGACAGCGGTGATCAATTATCGCAAAGCACCTGAGCATGTCTATCCAGATTATGTTGACGATACGGCGCGAGCCATAGCGTGGAGTTATGATAATGCGTCTGCTTTGCACGCCGATCCACAGCGCTTTGCGGTGGTGGGCCATTCTGCTGGCGCGTTTAACATGATGGCAGCGATTTCAGACGCCGACTTTTTAGCACCCTACGGGATGAAGCCTACAGACATCAGTGCCGTCGTGGGTATCGCGGGGCCATACAGCTATGATTTTCGCAATTACCCAACGGCGACCGCGTTTCCAGCAGATGCCACACCAGATGAGGTGATGCCAGATCGGCGGATTAAAGGGGCGCAGCCGCCATATTTGTTGCTGACGGCAGGCGATGACCAAGTCGTCCACGACTCAAATACGATCAATATGACCCAAGCGCTAAAAGATCATGGTGCTAGCGTTGAAAATGGTGTCATCGAGGGTGCCAGCCATGCCAGCAGTATTGGTTCAATGGCCATGCCACTGCGCTGGCTCAATGATAGCCGCGTCCAAGTGCTGGATTACTTGGATACAACACTTGCCAAGTAAGCCCATCACGCATCAGCTATTAGCGACAATAAATACCGAGCCGACGCTGATAGACAATACTGTATGATGGATAAAGTCTTGTTATAATGGCGCCACTTTGGCCATCTATCTGATAGCAATGGCACCTTTTCAACCACCCATATAGGTAGTTTTATGAGTATGAACGCGGATGACTTGATCACATTTTTACAGCAGCATTTCCCAGACGCTTTGATTCAGGCCGCCAACCAAGGCAATAAGTTTGACGTGCGTGTGGTGGATGCCAGTTTTGCAGGCAAGCGCTTGGTGCAGCGTCAGCAGGCCGTTTATGCGCTTGTGAATGACAAAATTGCCAGCGGCGAGATTCACGCGCTCAATATTCAAGCATTAACCCCAGAGGAATGGGAAGCTCAGCCACGCGGCTAGAGACTTATTCCACTTTTATTTTTTATACTTACAGTCAGGTTGTTACCTTTATGGATCAGTTTTTAATCACCGGTAGTAGTCGTATCGCAGGGGAAGTTACCATTTCAGGGGCTAAGAACGCCGCCTTACCATTGCTCGCCGCGATGATATTGGCCGAAAGTCCAACGACACTACATAATGTGCCGTCATTACAAGATGTACGCACATTGATCAAGCTGATCGCTGGTATGGGTATTGATATTGAAAAGCAAGGCGACACTGTCACTTGTGACACCAAAAATATCGACAGCTTTTATGCGCCCTATGATTTGGTAAAAACCATGCGCGCCTCAATCTTAGTGCTTGGGCCGCTGCTGGCACGTTTTGGTGAAGCCGAAGTGTCGTTGCCGGGCGGCTGCGCGATTGGTTCACGCCCTGTCGATCAGCACCTCAAGGCTTTTGAAGCCATGGGTGCGACGATTACCGTCGAAAACGGCTATGTCAAAGCCCGCGCCCCTCAAGGCGGTCGCCTAATCGGTGGTAACTTCTCGTTTGATATGGTCACCGTTGGTGGCACTGAAAATGTCATCATGGCAGCGGTACTTGCTAAAGGCACCACGGTGCTTGGCAACTGTGCGCTTGAGCCTGAAGTGGTCGATTTGGCTAACATGCTGGTCAAAATGGGCGCTAAAATCAGCGGTATTGGCACCGCGACCATGACCATTGAAGGGGTTGAGCACTTGCAAGGCTGCGAGTATTCGGTCGTTCCTGATCGCATCGAAACGGGCTCTTACTTGGCAGGCGCATTGATGACGGGCGGTGATGTGTTGACCAAAAACACGTCTGCCGATTTGTTGCTGCCTGTATTGTCAAAGTTTGAGGCGATGGGTGCGGTGATTACCACAGGTGATGATTGGATTCGGGCGCAAATGAGCGGTCGTCCCAAGGCGGTGGACATTCGCACTCAGCCACATCCGGGTTTTCCAACTGACATGCAAGCGCAGTTGATGGCGGTGTGCTGCTTGGCCGATGGCACCAGCACCATTATCGAAAACATCTTTGAAAACCGTTACATGCACGTGCCTGAGCTCAAACGCCTTGGAGCAGCCATCAAAGTTGATGGTCATACCGCAGTGGTTAAAGGGGTTGAGCGCTTTACCGCCGCGCCTGTCATGGCTACTGACTTACGTGCCTCGATGTCGCTGGTGATGGCCGCTGCAGCAGCAGAGGGTGAGAGCTTGATTGATCGCATTTATCACATCGACCGCGGTTACGAAGATGTGGAAAACAAACTGCGCGCGCTTGGCGTTAATATTGAGCGAGTCAACTCCAAGGATCTTGATATCAGCGGCTAAGCAGCATCCATAACAAAATCAATGATACCTACTGGCTGACGGCCTTTGATCAGCCAAAGATCACCCACAGATACGGACACCATGCCCCTATGAATGAGCAAACCAAGCGCACCCCAAAAAGCGGCTTGTTAAATGAAGTGGATAATGAGTTTTCAGGCCTCACGCTGGCATTATCCAAAGGCCGCATTTTAAAAGAAACCATGCCGTTATTAAAAGCGGCGGGTATCGAGCTGCTCGAAGACCCTGATGCTTCGCGCAAGTTGATTTTTCCAACGTCCAATCCGCATGTGCGCGTACTGATTTTACGCGCAAGTGATGTGCCGACGTACGTCGAGCACGGCGCGGCGGACTTTGGGGTAGCGGGTAAAGACGTCTTGCTTGAGCATGGGGCCAATCATGTCTATGAGCTGCTCGATCTACAGATTGCCCAGTGCAAGCTGATGACTGCAGGTATTACGGGGGCAACACTGCCCAATCGCCGTCTGCGTATCGCGACTAAGTACGTCAATGTGGCGCGTGCCTATTTTGCCAGTCAAGGGCAGCAGGTCGATGTGATTAAGCTGTATGGCTCGATGGAGCTTGCGCCTTTGGTCGGCCTTGGTGATTTGATCGTCGATGTGGTCGATACGGGTAATACCTTGCGTGCCAATGGACTTGAGCCACTCGATCATATTTGTGATGTGTCTTCACGCCTGATCGTCAATCAAGTCAGTTACAAGCGCAAATTTGCTTTGCTGGAGCCGATTTTGGACAGCTTTAAAGACAGCATCGCTGCTGCCACTGCTTAAGCGTATGCTGTTAATGCATTAAAACCCCAGCATATAAATTTTTAAACCAGTTTTGCCCGCCAAGATATATTTGGCGTGCTACACTGGTTTTTTTGTGTCTGCTTGCCAGCAAACCTTTACCACCAGATGCTAGCCATAGCATGGATAGCAATCCACTGGCAACATCAGACGTGACCCGTTAATGATCATTTTTTGCTAATATATAGGATTAGGTTATGCGTCAGTTAAGTACCCAAGAAGCCGATTTTGAGCAGCAGCTCGCGGATTTGCTTGCTTTTGAAACCGTCAATGACAGCGCGTTACTCACGACTGTTGACGACATCATCGCGCAAGTGCGCACCGAGGGCGACAGCGTGGTGCTGTCTTTGACGCAGCAATTTGATCAGCATCCTGCCCATCATATGCACGAGCTTGAAATCGGCCAAGATGCCTTGGCGCAAGCGTTTGCAGGGCTTGATGATGAGGTCAAAGAGGCGCTCACTACGGCAGCGACGCGGGTGCAGACATTCCATGAGCGCCAAGTGCAAGAGACGTGGCAGTATACCGATGAGTTGGGCAACCGTTTGGGTCAGAAGGTGACGCCACTTGATCGCGTGGGCATCTATGTGCCCGGTGGTCTGGCCTCTTATCCGTCGTCAGTGTTGATGAATGCCATTCCAGCCAAGGTGGCGGGTGTTAATGAAGTGATTATGGTCGTACCTGCACCCAAAGGCGTGCTGAATCCTTTGGTGCTTGCTGCCGCGCATTTGTCTAAAGTGGATCGTGTGTTTACGATTGGCGGTGCGCAAGCGGTTGCAGCCTTAGCCTATGGTACTCAAACCATTCCAGCCGTAGACAAGATCACAGGCCCGGGTAACAAATACGTAGCGGCGGCCAAGCGTGCGGTATTTGGTCAAGTGGGTATCGACATGATTGCTGGGCCATCTGAGGTACTGGTTTATGCCGAAGGCGAGGCGGCAGATCGTGCCGATTGGCTGGCGATGGATTTGTTGTCACAAGCAGAGCATGACCGTATTGCCCAAGCGATTTTTGTGACCACCAGTGAAACGCAGTTAAAAGAAGTGGCAAAAGAGATCGAAAAAGCATTGGCTGAGTTACCAAAGGCAGGTATTGCGCGCGATTCGCTACAAAACCGTGGCGCACTCATTTTGGTCAAAGACCGTGCTGAAGGCTTGGCCTTAATCAACCGCGTGGCACCCGAGCATCTAGAGCTGTCTGTGGATGAGCCAGATGCGTTGATTGACGACATCCGTCATGCAGGGGCAATCTTTATGGGTCGGCACACGCCTGAGGCCATTGGCGACTATTGTGCAGGGCCCAACCATGTGTTGCCAACATCAGGTACCGCAAGATTTTCTTCACCGCTTGGCGTTTATGACTTTCAAAAGAAGTCATCGCTGATTTATTGCTCTGAGGCGGGTAGCAAGCCCTTAGCAAAAACTGCTGACGTGTTGGCGCAGCGCGAAGATTTGGATGCCCATGCACGTTCTGCCCGCTACCGTTATCAGTAGACCATGACGCGGTTACCTTTTTTATCAATGCCCCTTTTTTAGCGCCCTTGTCGCGCTCTGTCGTAGGATTATTTATGAGTACTGCAACTGTTGATACCCGCCTGTGGTCAGAAAACGCCCGTAACTTGTCACCTTACGTCCCAGGCGAGCAGCCACAGCATGACAATTTGTGCAAACTAAACACCAACGAAAATCCATTTCCACCATCGCCAAAAGTGCAAGAGGCGATTAGTGCCGTATTGAGTCAGCAAGCTGATGAGCTACGCTTGTACCCTGCGCCTGAATCAGACGCACTGCGTCAAGCGCTGTCACAGCTGCATGGTTTAGACAGCAAACAGGTGTTCGTCGGTAATGGCTCAGATGAAGTGCTGGCATTGGTTTTTGCCAGTTTCTTTATCAAGCCGCAGCCGATCTTGGCACCGGATATCAGCTACAGCTTTTACCCTGTGTATGCGCAGACCTTTGGGGTGAACTTCACTCAAGTACCGCTGGCGGCTGATTTTGGCGTGGATATCAATGATTATCGCCAGCCTTGTGATGGCATCATCATCGCCAATCCCAATGCGCCGACAGGATTATTGCTGTCGCTAGAAGACATCAGTACCTTGGCAACAGAACATCCTGACGCGGTGGTGGTGATTGATGAGGCATATATTGATTTTGCCAGTACGGACGCTTCTGCAATCAGTTTGATCAATCAATTTGACAATTTATTGGTGACGCAAACCTTTTCAAAATCGCGCTCATTGGCAGGACTGCGTGTGGGCATGGCGTTTGGTAATGCGTCACTGATCGAAGCATTAACGCGTATGAAAAATAGCTTTAACAGCTTTCCGTTAGATAAACTGGCGCAAGCTGGAGCGACCGCCAGCGTGCTTGATAATGCCTATTTTGAGCAAACTTGCCAGCAAGTGATCGAGCTGCGTGAGTCGCTTACTGAGCAGCTGCGGGCGCTTGATTATGAGGTACTGTCATCACACGCCAACTTTGTTTTTGCCCGTCCACCAGCGGGTAATGCCAGTGAGATTGCGACTATGCTACGCGAGCAAGGGATTATCGTGCGTCATTTCAATAAACCGCGCATTAGTGAGTATTTGCGGATCACCGTTGGTACTGCTGAGCAGCACCAGCGTCTGCTTGATGCGTTGCAAGAGGTACACAGATAAATGAAAGCTCTGAAGAACATCATTAGAGAGCGACCACTCATTTGTACTATAGATAATATTTTTGATAACGCTTTTTGCGATAAGCTGATTGAAAAAAGTGAGAGGCAACCATACGAACAAGCACAAATCACCGTAGGTAAAGGTGAATTTAGGACAGATACAAACGTTCGGAATAATGACCGTATCATATTTGATGATACGATACTGGCAACAGAACTTTTTGACCAAGTGAAGGGTTACTTGCCCAAAACATGGGATGAGGGTTTATGGGAATTGTCGGGGCTAAATGAGCGTTTCCGTTATTATCGTTATGGCGAAGGTCAAACTTTCAAACCGCACTTTGATGGTGCCTATGAGCAGACTAAGTTTCATAAGAGCTTTTTAACATTATTGTTTTATTTGAATGATGACTTTGCAGGTGGTGAAACGAAATTTTATCAATGGCAAGGTGGTTGGTATGACAATGACACGCCGACTTATGTTGTCACACCGAAAAAGGGGCAAGCGCTATTGTTTGCTCATCAGCAATGTCATGAAGGTGCACCAGTGGTATCAGGTGTTAAATACGTACTACGAACGGATGTCATGTACCGAGCAATATATCTGTGATGTACACAAAGACTTAGTTATTGTACGTTAACGAAGTGTCCCCTTTATACGTATACGAACTCATAAAAAGCCTGCCAATGATGTGTTGGCAGGCTTTATTTTTATTTGTCATTAAAAATGGTATTTTACTTTGGCCGCCTACGCTTTTTGCGCCAGCACTTTTAGTAGATTACCCACTTTGTCCAAACATTCTTGATATTCTGCCTCAACCTCTGAGGCAACAGTAATACCGCCACCCGCCCATAGACTTACCTGACGATTAAGCTCGTCTTCATCCTGATTTGTCTGAGCTTGTAAGGTGCGAATTAAGACGTTCCATTGACCGCTACCATCAAAATTCATATAGCCCATGGTGCCGCAATACGCGCCGCGCGGGGCAGCTTCTAGTTCGGATATGATTTCAACAGCGCGTTTTTTGGGCGTGCCAGTGATAGAGCCTGCAGGTAAGCTACCAAACAACACGGCCAGTGAATGAGCATCAGGTTTAAGTTCAGCGGTGATGGTACTGACCATATGATGGACATTGCTAAAGCTTTCGATTGCAAATAAATGCGGTACTTTGACACTGCCCGTTTTGGCAAAGCGCCCCAAATCATTACGCAGCAAATCGACGATCATCACGTTTTCGGCGCGGTCTTTTTCGCTGTCTATTAGCTCCTGCTGCAAAGCATTGTCTTGTTCGGCAGTAGCGCCGCGCGGCCGCGTGCCTTTGATGGGTTTGGTGCGGATAAGTGGGTTATCATACCGTTTATCACGGACAAAGGTAAAAAACAGCTCAGGCGAGCAGCTGAGTAGTTCAAAGGTCAGTGTCTCAGCAGACAGTGGGTGTTGTAGCCCCAAATAACCGGCAAAAGGCGCTTGTGTATTGGCATCAAGCGCAGGCAGATAATCGAGTAGCACTTGCGTTGCCGTATTCTTTACTGGCAGATGACCTTGCCATAACTGTGTTAGGTTAATTTGATAGCAGTCGCCTTGATATAAATAGTCCTGCGTGCGGGCAAAGGCGTGCTGATAATCGGATGGCATCCATGCAGTATTAAGCACCACCTCTGGCAAACGCGGCGCCTCAACAGTTGCGCTGAGCTTACCATCCAACTGGTTTAAATGATCAATCAGATCGCCAAACCACAGTTCTGAGTCCTTATCAGTGTTTGTGCGCGCATCACACAGCACCCAGCGCTGCTTATCAGCCCCTTGGGTCAGATACACATCATAATCACCCATAAATGCCAGTGGTTGATCCTCGGCCTGCCCGATCATCGTATGAGGGCTGAGTGCTGCTGCTGCCGCATCATAGCCGATAAAGCCCATCAATCCACGCGTATAACGGAGTGATGATTCATCCTTTTGCGCTTGGTTTTCAGTACTGGTGAGCGCGTCCAACTGCTGCTGACTATAGGCAATCAGCTGCTGTTGCCACACGTCATAACTCATCTGCGTGACAACAGGATGAGCATGACCTCGATAAGTGGTGGCAACGATATAATCACCAGTATTAAGCTCAGCATTGATATCAGAGTCAGGCAGTTGAATATCGGACTGTACGCTGAGGTAAACGCTCCATGCTACTTTTGGTGCCAGTGCAATGATCGGCTGTCCATCATTGTTCAACCATATCAATTGCCAATGCATGAAAGCATCACAGGTCATCAACTGCTGCTGCAAATGTGGCAACAATAGAGCGGCGCTCATCTCGCCAAAACGCCACTCATGTGATGTCATGAGTGGCGCTGTTGTCGTATGGTGTGTATGGCGGTGATCGATCATTATTAGGCATCAAACTGCTTGATGATCAAGGTTGCGTTAGTGCCACCAAAACCAAAGCTGTTGCTCATCAAGGTTTTTAGCGGGGCTTGGCGGGTTTCGGTGACGATATCGTAGTCCGCGGCAGCCTCATCAAGCTGCTCGATGTTGATGCTTGGCGCGATAAAGCCTTCTTTTAGCATCAATAGGCAGTAAATCAACTCTTGCGCGCCGACAGCACCCAAGCTGTGACCGGTCATCGACTTGGTTGAGCTGATGGGCGGTACGCTGTCACTACCTGACGTGGTAAATGCTTGTGCGATGGCTTTGAGCTCAGTGATATCGCCAAGTGGTGTACTGGTACCGTGACTGTTGATATAGTCAACAGTGGATAGACCTGCTTCTGCCAGTGCTTGCTTCATGCAGCGTACCGCACCTTCACCACTGGGAGCGACCATCTCTGCGCCGTCTGAGCTGGCACCGTAGCCAACGATTTCGGCCAAGATGGTTGCACCGCGTGCTTGTGCATGCTCTAAGCTCTCAACCACTACCATAGCGCCGCCACCAGCGATGACAAAACCATCACGGTCTTTATCATAAGCGCGTGAGGCTTGTTTTGGGGTGTCGTTATACTGCGTGCTCATCGCACCCATCGCATCAAACATGCACGACTGCGTCCAGTGTTCTGCTTCACTACCGCCTGCCAAGATCACATCTGCTTTGCCCAATTGAATCAATTCTGCCGCATGACCGATACAGTGGGTAGACGTCGCGCATGCAGACGAAATAGAGTAAGAGATGCCTTGGATTTTTAGACCCGTAGCCAGCGCTGCGGATACCGAGCTGCCCATGGTCTTAGGTACTGCCATCGCACCCACACCGCGCAAGCCCTTGTTGCGCATTGCATCGACGGCATTGACCACATCTTGAGTAGACGCGCCGCCTGAGCTTGCCACCACACCTACGCGCGGATTGTGATTGACATAATCAAGCGTCAGTCCAGATTGCTCAATCGCTTCTAAGGCGCTGATGTATGCATATAAGCTGGCATCACTAAAAAAGCGCTTTAATTTGCGATCAATAGCAGCAGTATTCAATGCTGATTTATCGATGCTGCCGCTAACTTGTGACTTAAAGCCATGTTCTGCATAAGTCTCATTGAATGTGATACCACATTGCCCTTGCTTGAGCGCATTGGTGACGGTGTCCAAATCATGTCCGATACAAGAGACAATCCCGGCTCCAGTGATGACAACTCGGCGCATACTATGTTCCTTATGATAACTGTTTTAAGCTGATTGCCAAAAATTTGTTGGCAATAAAATAAGTTGACGCGTCATAACAGCGGCAATATCGATGCTGTGCCATCATGATTTTATCTGCGGTATGATACCGTATCACCACCGCAAAATCTTTGCCAAACTGTAAAATAATCGCAAAAACTGTTTGCAGATAATAGGGCGTGTTGATGGTTTTCTGATACCTCAGCTCGGTATTCATGGTCAATAAGGATACAAACCCTGTCATTGCAATAACATTGTTATCACTGACAGCTTCATTCAGTTTTAACTACAATAGCTATAAATCTGTTAACGAGCGCAGATGTATTATAAAATCCCCTTTATCATGACAGGTTGATGACGTGTTGGCATCGTCATACACTGATTCATACATAACGCGATTTTAATCATCATTTGTACCTCATTTTTATAATCATAATACTAAGGACGTAAACATGGCAAAACGTAGCGCATTATCTCAAGGCATCAGCACTGTAGGGCGCATGACTCGCAACAATCTAGAACGCGCAGGCTCCCTGATTGATAGCATCAACGCCAAAACTGGCAAACCGCGCAAATACGAAGCGGTCAACCTTGAAGATGACGGCGAGAGACAAAACCCGTTTCGCGATCAAACCCTAAAAACCACGCAAGAGCTTTTGGGCCCACGTTTTGCCATGTATGGCAAGTATGCCAAAAAGGTGGTGCCAAACAGTTTGCTGCAATCATTTTTAGACAGCGTCTTTTTGCAAATGGCAAAAATGGCAGCCAGTTGGAGTCAGCTTGACTTACCAAACGAACATCGCTTTGCTGACATCACCACCCTAGACGACGAGCAGCGCTATGCGCTCGCCACCGACATTGCCAACCAAAATCGCGCCCTTGCCACGCTAGGCGGCATTACCGGTTTGATAGGTCTACCGGGTTTGCTGGCTGATACCTTATGGTTGTTGTTGGTGTCACTGCGTACGGTATATCAGTTGGCCGCCGTTTATGACAAGCCCTTGACAGGCAAGCAAGGTATGAAGATGGCTTATGAGCTACTCAGCAAGGCAGACCTCAGCAAAATGCAAGAAAAACAAGCCTTGCTGGCTGGTATTGGCGTGGGCAAGCAGTTGCTTGATAATGCCCAAACTCGCGGCCTGCACAGCGAGCTCAAAAACCTCGGCCTCAAAAACAAAAACGTCAACTATTATGCTGAGCAAGTTGATAGCGTTGCCAGCCAAGTGGGTATTGATCTCGATCAGGTTAACCTAACTTGGGTACGTAGTCTGTTACCAGTGACTGCTGTTGGCGTTGGCATGCGTTATAACAGCCAATTGATTGACGAAGTGATCGGCGTGGCGCAAGCAACTTTTGCCCCAGAGCCCAAACTGGCCAATCAACTGATTACTGACGACAGCAGTAGCGAAGCCAAAGTCCAAAAACAAGATGCCGACCAAGCAAGCGATACAGACAGTGCCGCTGACCAAGATGACAGTGCCGATGCTGCAGGACAAACCGCTACAGACAAGGCAAGCACTGAGCAGACGGACACAAGCGATAGCTCAGAGGATGCAGCTGAAGATCAAGACGCGAGTGATACGGCTGAAAACGCAAAAACAGGTACAAAAAAATAATATCATTCATAGGCGCCGCAGTGGTGATAATGTCACTGCGGCGTCATCAAAAACGCGGTATAATGCCACTCATTCATCCACAAGCATCATTCCTATCAGTAAATACTTGAAAAATGTCATGATGTCACCATTTACTGCTCATTGTCAGCTTTGTGCTCAAAGCACATCTGAGAATATTTGTAAAGCAAAAATGCTGATAAGTGGTTGAAATAGCAGTAACAAGTCTTTATAATACACTGTCCTAAAAATGGGTCTCCCGAAAAAACCTGCGTACTGCGCTGGGTCTTTTTGGCTATCCCCATTTTTTTGTTTTATACCAAACGGGAGAAGGATGCCTTATGGCAACAACTAACCAATTGATTCGCAAGGGTCGCAAAACCATCAAGGAAAAGTCAAAAGTTCCTGCGTTGCAAGCGTGCCCACAGCGTCGCGGTGTATGTACTCGTGTATATACTACCACCCCTAAAAAACCTAACTCAGCCATGCGTAAAGTATGTCGTGTACGTTTGACTTCAGGCTATGAAGTATCAAGCTACATCGGCGGTGAAGGTCATAACCTCCAAGAGCATAGTGTTGTACTTATCCGTGGTGGTCGTGTAAAAGATCTACCCGGTGTACGTTATCACACCGTTCGTGGCGCTCTTGACTGTGCAGGCGTAAAAGACCGTAAGCAAGGTCGTTCTAAATATGGTGCGAAGAAGCCTAAAGCTTAATATAAGCCAAAAGCTGATTTGTACGACACATTAACTGTGCATGGGTTTGGTGCTAAAAATTGCTTGTAGATAATGCTTATTACTTCAAGCCTATTTTAGACATACCACCATGCAGTAAGGCTGACTGACAACTCGCCAGATACCACGTAGACCGAAAGTCAATGCGAGGTTGTGAATGTCAGACACTCCTGAAGACAAGGAAATTTATTATGCCAAGACGTCGCGTCGTTGCTGCCCGTGAGATCCTTCCAGATCCTAAGTTCGGTAGCCAAACTATTGCTAAATTCATCAACCATGTTATGAGCGATGGCAAAAAATCTACTGCTGAGCGTATCGTATACGGTGCACTAGAGACAGTAAGCCAAAAGCGTAACATCGAAGATCCAGTATCTTTCTTTGAAGACGTACTTGAAAATGTACGCCCAATGGTTGAAGTAAAAGCACGTCGCGTTGGCGGTGCTACCTACCAAGTACCAATGGAAGTACGCCCCTCCCGTCGTACTGCATTGGCCATGCGTTGGTTGGCTGAAGCTGCCGCTAAGCGCTCTGAAAAATCAATGGCTCTACGCCTAGCTGGCGAATTGAATGACGCTGCTGACGGTAAAGGCGCTGCTATGAAAAAGCGTGACGAAGTTCACCGCATGGCAGATGCTAACAAAGCATTCTCTCATTACCGCTTCTAAGCAGCCCATTTGCTTTTTATGGTGGTCAATGAGAGCGTATCATTGACCATTATTTCAGATAGAGAATAGCGCGACAACAATGACGCAATACCTCATATCTGGAAACATGCAAGATACTATTGTTGATTACTCTATCAATGCCTGCCATCACCCATGTAGCGATGGTATAACTTATCGCTAAGATGGCAGCACTCTATGATGATGTTGTCTCGAATCTAATACCACTATATTCTTCGTACAGGCTCATATCTTAACCGCATTAGGGTTACTAATCAGTTAGTCAGAGCAAGAGCTGGCCGCTTCTTTACAGAATATACGGTAGTGACATATAAAATATTAATACATACACGACTTTCCCTAGGAAAACACTATGGCTCGTATAACTCCCCTAAAGCGCTATCGCAATATTGGTATCTCAGCGCACATTGATGCTGGTAAGACGACCACTACTGAGCGTGTCTTATTCTATACAGGTGTCAGTCATAAAATCGGTGAAGTACATGATGGCGCAGCCACCATGGACTGGATGGAACAAGAGCAAGAGCGCGGTATCACCATCACTTCAGCGGCGACAACCTGTTTTTGGTCTGGTATGGCCAAGCAGTTTGATGAACACCGTATTAACATCATTGACACCCCAGGTCACGTTGACTTCACGATCGAAGTTGAACGTTCTATGCGTGTACTTGATGGCGCGTGCATGGTTTACTGTGCAGTAGGCGGCGTTCAGCCACAGTCTGAGACCGTATGGCGTCAGGCAAACAAATACAAAGTACCACGTCTGGCCTTTGTTAACAAAATGGACCGTGTTGGTGCTGACTTTTATCGTGTCATCGATCAAATCAAAACCCGTCTAGGCGGCAAGCCTGTACCACTCGTTATTCCAATTGGTAAAGAAGACGATTTTGAAGGTGTTGTTGATCTTGTTACCATGAAAGCCATCTACTGGGATGAATCATCTCAGGGCATGAAGTATGAAGAGCGTGATATCCCAACTGAGCTTCAAGACAAAGCAGACGAGTACCGTGAGTACTTGGTAGAAAACGCTGCCGAAGCGTCAGAAGAGCTTATGAATGAGTACTTGGACAATGGTGAATTGTCTGAAGAGCAAATTCATACAGCGATTCGTCAGTTGACTATTGATAACGAAATCATCCCACTTCTTTGTGGTACTGCCTTTAAAAACAAAGGTGTACAAAAGATGTTGGATGCGGTTATTCAGTATCTGCCAGCACCAATCGACGTACCTGCTATTAAAGGTATTCTTGATGACAAAGACGAAAGCGAAGGCAGCCGTGAAGCATCTGATGATGCGCCATTCTCAGCCCTTGCATTTAAAATCATGAATGACAAATTCGTTGGTAACCTAACCTTCGTTCGTGTTTACTCAGGTGTGATCAAGCAAGGCAGCAGCGTTTATAACCCAGTTAAAATGAAACGTGAGCGTGTTGGCCGTATCGTACAGATGATGGCAAACTCTCAAGAAGAGCTTGCAGAGATTCGTACTGGTGATATCGCAGCATTGGTTGGCATGAAAGATGTCACCACTGGTGATACCTTGTGTGATGAAAGCGATGTAATCACCCTTGAGCGTATGGAATTCCCAGATCCAGTAATCAGCCTGGCGGTTGAGCCTAAAACCAAGGCTGACCAAGAAAGAATGTCAATCGCCCTTGGTCGTCTGGCTAAAGAAGATCCATCATTCCGCGTTCATACGGATGAAGAATCAGGTCAGACCATCATCAGTGGTATGGGTGAGCTTCACTTAGAGATCTTGGTTGATCGTATGAAGCGTGAGTTTAACGTTGAAGCCAACATCGGTGCGCCACAGGTTGCTTATCGTGAGACGATTCGTAACACGGTTGAGCAAGAAGGCAAATTTGTACGTCAGACTGGTGGTCGTGGTAAATTCGGTCACGTTTGGCTACGTCTTGAGCCGCTTGATCCAGCAGGCGACACTGAATACGAATTCGCCGAAGAAGTCGTGGGCGGTGTGGTACCAAAAGAATTCCACGGTGCGGTCGATAAAGGTATTCAAGAGCGCATGAAGAACGGTGTACTTGCTGGTTATCCAGTAGTTGGCGTAAAAGCCACCTTGTATGACGGTTCTTACCATGACGTCGATTCTGATGAGTTGTCGTTCAAAATGGCCGGTTCTATGGCATTCAAAAAAGGCTTCATGGCAGCCAACCCAGCACTACTTGAGCCAGTAATGAAAGTAGAAGTTGAAACGCCTGAAGACTACATGGGTGATATCATGGGCGATCTTAACCGTCGCCGTGGTATGGTACAGGGTATGGAAGACTTGCCTGGTGGTACCAAGCAGATCCGTGCTGAAGTACCATTGGCAGAAATGTTTGGCTATGCCACTCAAATGCGCTCAATGTCACAAGGCCGTGCTACTTACTCTATGGAGTTTGAAAAGTACGCTGAGATTCCAAAATCAGTTTCAGAAGCGATCATCTCTAAGTACAACTCTAAAGATGACGACGAGTAAATCCCAAAACTAGAGCAGTACATGGTCTATCTATGTAGTGCTCCTGTGGGGAATACACCAATAACTTGTGAAAATACTTGTTATTGGTGATGAATTTCTTATAATATCTGCACATTGTATGTGCAAACCATTAACAATTATCTCAATGTGGTCAGTACTACTAACCAGTATTAAACACTGACCCCA
>NZ_JBHNYR010000012.1:0-105581 GCF_054960615.1 Psychrobacter sp. PSi21 | reverse complement strand
AAAGCGCATTAAGCTACAAACCTCAGGCGGTGCATCAATCACAATCGATGACAGTGGCGTGAAGCTGGTCTGCCCAGGAACGATTAAGATCAAGGCGGTGAAGAAAGACATGGTTGCGGGGATGAAAGTGAATGCACCGATGGTATCACTACCAACGTCTGGGTTATTTAGTAAAGCATTTGACCTTAAAAAGCTCATACCACAAGAGCTGATAGATCAAGGTATGAAATATAAAATTATTAATCATAGTCAAGGTACAGAGATTGAAGGAACGCTTGATCAAAATGGTCAGACTTTAAGAGTATTTAGTGATAGTTCAGAAAGTATCGAAATGCGATTCGAGCAAGGATTTTACTTTTTAGATGAATATAAAAAAATATATAATGAAGAAGATATCATTGAATCACCTAGTGCCTTCAAAGGAAGTAAAATTAAAAATGACTACTATAATGATGATGACTTTTGCTGCTAAACAAAAATATCTTATTTTAAACATAATTAGGCACAACCATGCACAAAACTTTAAAAATATCTATACTTTTATTTTTACTATTTCCAAAAATAGTTTTTTCACAAGATGAAGTTGGATTTTCATTAGTGAAAAAATGCTCAAAAGAAATTTGCTCTATATTTAGAGTTGTTAACAACAACAACAAAAATATTATCACATCTGGTAAATATAGAATTAGTGATGTAGTTAAAATAAATGATGAGATATATTACTTCCATATATCTTGCGGCAACCCTTGTGGGTATGGACATTACGTTACACGTAATAATTTATTTATAACAGAAGACAATGAGATTTTATTTGATGAAAAAAGAAAATGCGTAGTTTATGCAGAATCAGATACAATGAAAATATTTTATAGAGTTATAGACGAAAACATCAGTAAAGAGGTTTATGATTTCCATAAGGTGGATAAATATAATAATAGTGATTACTATAATGAGTTGTTAGACATGAAGCCCTTACATGAAATATTTAAAGAAGATGCATTTATTGATAATAGAAACAACTTGCATATTTATGCCTTTGGATATAATTCCAATTTAATAAATATTAATATAAAAAATATTTGCTAGGGAGAGGTATGTGAACTATAGCGAAGAGTTTAAAGTTTTTGTTTCTACAATATACGGAGAAGCTGGGAATAGTAGTAAACGGAGCTGGGAGGTAATTGCACATTCTATAAGAAATCGAATTGGTTTTGGCAACTGGACAGGTTATAGTACTATTTATGCTATTGTAACTGAAACAGGGTTTGATGCTTATACTCATAATACTAATCCTTACCGAAACGCAATGAAAAAAATCAATAACAATGACTTCAGTTCAGATAATACTGGTAGAATAGTTAAAGAAATTATTGACACTGTCTTACCAATATATGAAGGTAGAGTTAAAGATGATACTAATGGTGTTGTATTCTATTGGAGCCCGAAAGCACAAAGACAATTGCATAGAAATAAACCTAGGCTTTACACTACAGAAACACCAAGCTGGGTTGAAGATAATAAAAAAGAAATAGTTTCAATTTCAGGAACTGAAAATGATGATTTTCAGTGGCTAAGGTTCAAACGTTCAAAAATGTTTATTACTATTTATGATGGTCAAGGACTACCACTAAGCGATATAAATGTTGATATAAGATTTGCTGATGGTAAACGCGTTCCTGTATTGTCTAACCTGAAGACTAACAAAGAAGGTCAGCTGCCCGTATTTTTTGCTAGAATAGAAATGGGTGCAAGGTTTGTCGTTAACGGCAAATACTTAAAAGACAAAAAAGGTAAGAATATAAGAATACTACCAAATAATAAAGATATTATAGCAACTATAATTGTCGACACAGACAATGGCTTTAAGTCCACATTAGCCAAGCATGAGAAGTTGCTAAATAATTCAAGTAGAAGCAATGATACTGTCACGAGTGTTAGTGTCTCTATGGTTTCACCAAAGAATGATGAAATTATTAGAGATAGTGTACCTATGGATGAAGTTACCTTTAACATAAAGCTAGTAGAAGCAGATACTGGTAAGTCATTACCAGATACAGTTTATTATCTCGAATACAAAAATAATGTCAAATCACACAGAACTGACAACTCAGGTATTGATTCAGATATCAAGGCAAATATCTGCCAATCTATTGGCGTCTACCTTGACGATGACGGTGGCAAGAAACAGTCTATTTACAGCATGGCATTTCCAGTAACAGGTGACTTAAACGGACAGACCAAAGTACTCAAAGTGCCAGTTGTTACCTTCAGTGTTAAATTTATTGATAATAACCATAAACCTATATCTAATTACCAGTTTAAAACTCTATATCGTGGTAAACAATCTGCTATAAAAAGAGCAAATAGCCAAGGTGTTAGCACTATTAAAGCGCTTGCCGGCCAAAAACTCACCCTTATCGATGGACAAGGTAGAGCAAAAACAACCGCCATCGTTACCTACGGCTCCAAACAATGGACTATAATCATAGGTACAAATATCAACGAAAAAAATATAAGCGATGCCTTAGATACTTTAAGTCAAGAAGCATCGAGTACTCCAGAAATAAGCAAACCAAATGACACATCGCAACCTCAAACAGAGCAGGAGCCTGTTATAAAAATAGAAAAGCCGAAAATCACAGAAGTTGAAAAAGACATAGAGAAAGGACCGACGCTTGAGGCTGCCTTAGATGAAGCTAGAATTACTATAAAGTTCGTTGATGAAAAAACTAATAAACCTTTATCAGGACTTTCATATATTACTCAGTCTACTAAATATGGTAAGAATACTTCTGTGACAGGAAAGGATGGTACTAGAGGTAGAACACATGATTCGCTAGTAGGTGTTGATATAACAGTATTGGTGTATGAAGACAGTAAGGAAGTTGAGAAAGATGTTATTACAGCAAGTGCTGATCGAAATGATATTCCCTATGTTTATAAGGCAAAGAAGCCTAAAACACCAAGTTCAAAGGTATTATTTAATAATGTGGATAGGCAAAGCATTGTAAGTCAGAAATCTAAATTAGTTATAGCTGAATTAGCAGAGCAGTGCGGAATGTCAAATATATATATAACTAGTACCTTAAGGACACCTGAAGAACAAGCGAGAGCCATGTGGGGAAAGAGAAGCTTATATGGGCAAGTAGGTAAAGCAGTGCATGATGTAGGTAGTCGTTATAATAAATATGGTGAAGCACGGAGGACTAAAGAAATGGCAAAGGCCATTAGGTCATATTTAGCTCAAGGTAAACGTACTTCAAATCATTGCGTAACCTTTGAAATATATGCAAAACTTAATGTGGTTGATCTAGGAAATAACAGTAATGGTTTTGTCTATTACAAAAATAAGAAAAAATATCTAACAACACTAGGTAAAAAATTTAAAGTAGCCTGTGATGAAGCCAAAAAATCAGGTAAGATTAAGAAATATATATCTGGAGACGGCGCTGAAGGTGCATTTCACTTGGAGATACCACAATGAACATTAGACTTATTAAATATATTTTCATATCTTTTTTGATATCAGCATGCTCAAATTACGATAAAGACAATAGCACAAAAAAAAATAACGATATAAATGATAGTAAAGTATCTAATATTTTAAATAATAAAAATATTGAGGATGGTATTTATTATATTTATAAAAGCTGTAAATATGAGTCGGAATCATCTAAGCCAAAATGTAACCAAGATGAAGTGGAAATGTGGAGTCCATTAGAGATCAATGATGACTATGTTATTAGACTTAATACTTCTTTCGATGATTTTTATTTAATAAAAAACGGTGAAAGCCAAGAGGTGTATTTTTATAGTAATTTCATAGAGAATCCTATTTCTGGCTGGTTTAAAGCTAAATTGAATCAAAACAGCAGTGGTTTTGTACTTTCAAGAGATAGTTACTTTCAAAATTTCGGCTATAAAAATGATGGTAGCTTCGATGAACTTCCTTTCTACCCTTACGAAAATATGGACTATATCCCGATAAGCGATAAAAAAAAATCGTATAAAGTCGACGAAAGTGAATCAATTAATTTTATGAGTTATGAGGATGAATACTATATTGATTGTGAGGATTATGAGAAAACCAACAGTAATATCGGTGGGGAGTTATCTGTAAGCTGTTATGAAAAGGATGCATTGTGGTTAAAGAAAGTTAAATGAATTGATAATTTATTTGGTATTTAAAATGACTTTTGTTACTGTTCATTAAATTACTAAAAAATATATTTTCAATCACGCATACATTATTGTTCGTAACACTGGTGTGTAGTTTACAGCCACGACACTATAGCAAACCATTGCCTATGCCCCTCTATCCAAGCCAACAATTATTTGTCAGTCACAGCTACAAAGCATTCACCCAAACCCGTACTGGAGAAGTCAGCATCTCAGCCTCATCAAGCCCAAGCTGCGCCTCAAGCGTTACCGATGACATCCTACAACAAATCCCAACCACCCCCGTCTACACCGGCATCAGCCCGCATGATGATGGCAGCACTCCGCCCCTACGTACCCTACAACTGTCATCAGGCAGTAGTCATGGCTGGCAGTTTGCCCCGCATCAGGGTTAAGCTATAGATGCAACCCAAGGTTTTATTTTCATAATAAGACTTATGACGAGATGTCTGAAGAAGGAAATATTACAACAGAATATAGCAAAAACTAGGCATACTTAATGTATATTAAATACAAGGGTTCTACAGTGAAAATCATAGTCACTCTTTTTTTCATTTTTTTATTAGTATCATGCACAAATAACTACAGTGATACTAATAAAAACAATGACGTCATCAATAAAAAGAATATTATAAATAAAAATACAATTATAACGAATATTGAAAACAACTCTCTATTAGAATATAACCGCAACCCGCTTATTTTTAATAGAACAAATTCATTAACCACCTATGATGATCATCAGAAAAAAATTGACATTAAATATGATAGTACTGCCATCTCTATCAGATTATTTGGTGGTGATGAGTCTGATTTAACCTTAATGATGAATGGCAGCGTTGTCAGCAAAGGGCTTGATAGTAATTTTAATTATACTTATGGAGTAGATTTACAAAGTGCATTAAAGAGAGTTGGTGTTTTTACTAATGATACTGATAGGCAAATTTTGATATTACCTGCGACAACAGAAGAATACCTGACATACAACGCCATTCTGTTTGATGACAGTGGATTTTTACACACTTACATGTTTGAAATAGCTGAATGGCATTGTGGGGATATTGAATCGATAACTGCAAACATCAAAGGCAATGCTAACGCCATTAAAGTTATAGATAATACAGTTAAGAGTTGTAGCACTCGTACCTATCTGATTGATGAGGAGTACATAAAGGAAGAGCCTAAATTATTTTCTTCTACAGATATCGAAGAAAAGTATGAGGAAAATGCACATAAGATCTTCACTTTTGATGTCAATACAGATGGTATTGATGATAAAATCATCACACATATTAATAAAGAAAATTCAAGCGGAAGTGGTTATCAAGGAGATGACTTAGTTGTATACTTAGGAGTTTCTAATAATAAATATAGGCTCAATTTAAATAGTACTAACTACACTGAAGATGGTTTATTTTACTTCAGGAATATTTCTCCACGAATTGATAGTACAGGATTTATTTTATCAACATATTTTGGTAGCCGAGGTTATCCATATAAAGACTATTATTTTGTATTAGATAATGACGAATGGGGGATTGTAAAAGTAATAGTGAAAGGCTATATAGATAATAATGCATTTTACTGTGAACATCTCATAAATCATGATGTATCTAATCTGGCCGCTGACCCAGAGAATTTAGAAATTCACAAATCTGAAACCAATATTCTCAGTCAGTGCCCTCCACCTCCTACCAAGTACGTTGTTGAAACGGAGCAAGCTGAAATTCTTAACGAAAAATTTCAATCAGGATTTAAACCAAATTACTATATCAGAGGTGATTTGATTGAAGCTGTTAACCAAAATGAAGACTGGATACAAGTTTCTTATAAAAATGGTACTAAATTTGGTTGGATAGATAAAAATAATCTAAGGCCTATTAAAGATTAATTTGTGGGTATTGAGCCTGATAGTGACAGCGTCTCCTACCAGTACCAAGCCATGATCCAAAACTGGCTAGAGCAGCAGCTCCTATCAGACAATGTGCCAAGCCATGCTTATGTGTAGTGGTCAACTAATTTAGGACATCTGATAAGAGGTTTTTATTAAAGTAGCGTTTTTCTTTTTCAGCTGGTGCTAAATAATTGTTGAAAATATGGGGCCTCAGGGTTTGATAATAGCCGAAAATATAGTCAGTAATGGCGGTTGATGCCTCATCGACATTCTCATAACCGCCTTTTGGCATCCATTCTGTTTTGAAGCTTTTAAAGAAGCGTTCAGTAGGGGCACTATCCTATGAGCGAGGATTAGCAAAGCACTGCTTTGCCCGAGTGCAAGACGAAGGGCTGTGCCCGTAGTGAATTACCGTTTCGGCTCATACTTTGCGTCATGCCATTACGACTGGCCACGGATTCAGCGAATGTCTTACTGGTGCAATGGGTACCTTGATCAGAGTGAAACAACACGCCACTTGGCTTTAAGCGCGTCTGACACACCATCTGCAACGCCTTAGCGGTCATGAGAGGCAATAGGATCGCTCGTTAGTTTGATATCTCGGATACTAACACTGCTGTCGGCATCACCAAAACCAAGCAAGTCAAAGCTTAGTAGTACGTCCGTGCTAGCGCCATTAGCAACCTGCGCTTGATACCAGCTGGTAAGGTCGATGTAGTAAGTAGACGTGCCATCCGCATTTAAGACTTTTTGTACGCCCGTAGCAACCTGTTCTCTGCCATCAGCTTGGATATTGAGTAAGCTATCGGTACGAGTCATATCAGTAATCTGCGTGACGGCCTTGCCAGTCTTAGCACTCAATAATGCGGCTTCGAATGCATCGCCTGCTTGTTTAGTAGCATTGTTTATACTGCTATCTGCAACGGTAAAGCTTAGTAGGCGATTGTCCTCATTTAAACTAAAAGCTTGGCGCAGGCTAGTGTGAACAATATCAGATTCAACTAAAGTGACGCTTTGATAGCTGCCTCTGTATTTATCTTGCCTTGATGCTGCCATTGCTCAGGGTCATTAAGCGTAGCGAACTCGTTGTTAATAGTACTAGAGTCACAGTTATGTACCCATGTACCACCATTCCCTACAAAATAAGTGTGATAGTCCGCCACTTCGATGTTATAAACAGTATCTTTGTAGAAATCATAGTTCATATCTTCCAGTACGTAGTAGATCGCAGCATCGTACATAATGCTTTCTTCTTCTGTTACCTCTCCATCAAAATCACCATAATGCTGTGATGTTATGTATTTACCATTATTGAAATCCTGAATATAGGGTCCATTATCTCGTCTATCACTGTACAGATTATGCGGTCCAACATCATCATCATTATCGAATCCAACAGCAATACCTTCAAAAGGCGTCTGTAGTAGATACCTCATCTTCCCTTCTGAATAGTATGAAGCTAAATGGAGTGCATATTTATATTCATCTCCAATTTGAAAGCTATTTCGATAATAATGCTCAAGCCTGAGTTTCTGTGGCGATGTTAATTGATAAAGTTTGCTATAAGTTTCCATATCCTCTCCCTGTACCCAACCTCCTTTTCCTTTGCTCCATAGTGATGGAAATAATCGATAAATACTCGTAGCATTATCTACTTCATCTGCCCTTACCCAGCCTCTCTCAAGACTCCAGAAGGGATGGTTGGTAGTACATATGACTGCGGGATATCCTAAAGGAGCCATAAGCGCTTGTTTTTCGGCAGACTTAAATACTTTAGTAATGGGTTTATAAGCGGTCTCAAGCTTGCCGTCTGCTAACGACGGTTTCGCATCTTCAGGCGCAGACAATACCATATCACCGACTTTTAATTGCTCAATAGGTACTAAGCCTTTATCGGTATGCACGAGGACACCTGCGGCAAAGCAAGCATGCTGAGGTGTGTCATGAGAAGTAACGGTCTGATTAGTACTATTCAATACCGCAGTATTTAACCAAGTTAAATATTGAGCATCTTTTAAACTAGGCAAGCAGCGCTCACCTAAATATTGCTCAAGACTAATAGGTGTCCTATCGGATAGCTCGTTTGCTGGCACATGTTTCATTTTTTACCCTTTGTATTAGGTTTGGGGCTGTAGTAGATGCAGCACTATACTAGACTACTTTTATGAAGATAACCCATTGTAAAATAAGCAAAAAGTGCAGCGAAGGCTGTTAGAGTTTTTCACGGCTGAAGTGACTGCTAGAACAGCCGCAGATTTGCTCAATATTCGGCCTAACACTGCTGCACTTTTTTATCATAAAATAAGACTTGTGATAGATTACCATCTCTCATTAGAAGCTGATGAGCTTTTTGATGGTGAAGTCGAATGAGATGAAAGTTATTTTGGCGGCATACGTAAAGGCAAAAGAGGTCGCGGCGCTGCTGGTAAAACAGCTGTATTTGGTATACTAAAACGAAACGGTAAGGTTTATACCATTGTCGCAGCAGACACCAAACAGGCTACTCTAATGCCTATTATTAAACGTAAAATCCAGCCTGACGGCTTTGTTTATACGGATAGTTAGCGAAGTTACAATGCATTAGATGTGAGCGAGTTTAAACATTTCAGAGTTAATCACTCTAAAGCGTTCACTTGCGGTAAAAACAATCACATCAATGGCATTGAGAACTTTTGGAACCAGTCTAAACGAACGCTCAGAAAATATAATGGGATCGATAAGAAAAAATTCCATTTGTTTTTAAAAGAGTGTGAGTTTAGATTTAACTATGGCTCACCTTCTAATCAGCTTAAAACTCTGAGAAAATGGTGTAATATTTAATCCTTATCTACTACAGCCCCTATTTTTTAAATAATCATGCGCCAATGCTGCATCTTTATCAATAGTGCAAGGGTAATATGCCATACAAAAAAACAGACACCGCTATCACGATGTCTGTTTTTTATAATCACCTTTTATAGTTACTGTTCTATTATTTAGTCTAAATACAAAAGACACACTATGATAAACCCACTTAATTAAAGAACAGACTATATTAATATCATAAAACAGGATTTGGCTTAGGCAAGCATCCCACCATCAACAATGACACACGCGCCTGTGGTATAGCTTGCCGCGTCAGATACCAGATACAGCACCGTTCCTGCCATCTCTTCAGGACTGGCAACGCGGCCAAGTGGGATGGTATGTAGCGCGGTTTTTAAGATGGCATCGTTACTGGTGAGCGCCGAGGCAAATTTGGTATCGGTCAAGCCCGGCAATAGCGCATTGACACGGATGCCAAGTGGGCCGCACTCTTTGGCAAAGGCTTTGGTCATACTGATAACTGCCGCCTTGGTGATAGAGTAAATGCCTTGTTTGTCTCCTGGGATCACGCCATTGACCGAAGCGGTGTTGAGGATAACGCCGCCGCCCTGCTCGCGCATCATTTTGCCTGCGGCGGTAGACATAAAGAAATAACCACGGATATTCACATCGACAGTCTTGGTATACGCGGCCTCGTCGGTATCAAGAATGTGCCCATAGTATGGATTGGCGGCGGCATTATTAACGAGGATATCGATGCGACCATATTCATCTTTAATATGTGCAAAAATAGCAGCAATCTGCGCCATCTCCCCCACATGACACGGATAGGCACTGGCCTTGCCGCCCTCTGCCACAATGCTGTCAGCAACGGCTTGGCAGGCATTGATTTTGCGACTCGATACAATCACATGGGCACCATGCGCAGCCAATAACCGCGCAATTGCCTCCCCGATACCGCGGCTGGCACCGGTTACCAGTGCTATCTTTCCAGTTAAATCAAATAAATTTTTCATCGCTACTCCTTGCGTATTGATTGATGACCCACTAGGCCAACATACCACCATCTAAGGTAAAGGCATGACCGTTCATAAAGCTGCTTTCATCACTTGCCAGCCACGCGATCGCCCCTGACACTTCCTCAACCGTGCCCAAGCGGCGCATCGGATTGGATTTCAACAGTGCTTGTTGGCCGCGCTCGTCCATAACGGCCATGGTGTTTCTGACCATGGGTGTGTCGATAAAGCTTGGGCACACCGCGTTAAAGCGCAGACCTGCTTTGGCGTATTCGACCGCCGCTGTTTTGGTCAGCCCCATAACGCCATGTTTGGCGGCGCTATAAGCGGCGATGGTGGGTGACGAACGCAAACCTGCAACAGAAGCCACATTAATCACATGGCCGCTACCCTGCGGTGCCATATACATGATGGCGGCGCGCATACAGTGCCACACGCCTTTTAGATTGACCGCGATATTACGATCAAAATCATCGTCGCTCAGCTCGTGCAAGGGTGCAGGCTTGTGATCGACGCCAGCATTGTTTACCACCACATCCAAACCGCCGAGCGTCTCAGCGGCAAAAGCAAACAAGGCGCGTACCTCGTCACCACTGGTGATATCTACCTTTTTAAAGACAATATCATGACTTGCGGCCTGGCCTTGCTCCGCCACTGCTTGGCCTTGCGCCTCAGAGATATCCCCGATGATTACCCGCGCGCCGCGACTGGCCAGCAGCAAGGCACTTGCCGCACCGATACCAGACGCACCGCCAGTGATTAATACCCGTTTACCCGTAACGTCTGCGGCCACATTGTTATTGTTATACGTCATCTGAATCTCCTACTTTAAGTATCAGTTTACCGAAGTTTTTACCTGTAAAGAGCATCATCAGCGTCTCTGGGAAGGTCTCTATACCTTCAACGACATGTTCTTTGACCGTCAGCTCACCAGACTGGATCCAGCCAGCAATGTCCTTCATGGCTGTCGGGTAGTTTTTGACATTATCGAGCACCACGATGCCTTCCATACGGGCGCGGTTAACCAAAAGCGACAGATAATTGGACGGCCCTTTGACGGCGGTAGTATTATTGTATTGGCTGATCGCACCACAAATAACGACACGCGCATGGCGGTTGATTTGGGTCAGTACGGCATCCAAAATATCGCCGCCGACATTGTCAAAAAACACATCGATGCCTTCTGGACAAGTGCGTTTGAGCGCGGCTTTCACCGATTCGTTTTTGTAGTCGATTGCCGCATCAAAACCCAGCTCGTCAACCAAAAACTGACATTTTTCTGCGCCGCCTGCGATACCGACCACACGGCAGCCTTTGATTTTGGCAATTTGCCCGACCACCCCACCGACTGCACCCGCCGCCCCTGAGACCACAACGGTCTCACCTGCTTTGGGCTGGCCTGTTTTGAGCAAACCAAAATAGCCTGTCATCCCCGGCATGCCCAGTACGCCCAAATAATAAGACAAAGGTGCCAACTCAGGATCGACTTTATACAGCCCCTTACCATCACTGACGGCATACGACTGCACGCCGCCATAACCACAAACATAGTCACCAACGGCGAAGCCTTCAAGCTTGCTATCAATCACCTGCCCAACAGTACCCGCACGCATGACCTCGCCGACTTGCACAGGGGCAATGTAGGATTTGGCATCGTTGAGCCAGCCGCGCATGGCGGGGTCAAGAGAGATATATTCAATCTTAATCAGCACTTGACCGTCGGTAATGCTGGGCATTTCAGCCTCATCAAACACCCATGTGTCCATACTGGGCGCACCGATAGGTCGTTCTTTGAGTTGCCATTGTTTATTGATTTTCATCGTTTTCTGTCCTTAGATTAAAACCAGTCTGCGTGCATGTCCGTGCAGACGCTGTTGTCGTGAAGCAATAAAGCAATATCACGGGTGATGCTGGGCAATTCCCAGTCGATATAGTAAGTGGCGGCTTGCAGTTTGCCGTGGTAAAAGGCTTGTTTTCGCTCGTTTTGGCAGTCTGCCAGCCGCTGCTCGGCGGTATGGGCTTGACGAATCCAAATCCAGCTGACGATGATACTGGCAAAGATATTCATCAATGCCTGCGCGTTACCCGTTAAGGTGATGGCTTTTTCGCTTTGCAGCAGTTTTGCCAGATGGTTCAGTAACGCGGGCAACTGCTCAAGGTATGGCGTCAACTTGCCTGCCAGTTCAGTAGATTTTGGCGTACGAATACGCTGTAAATCTTGCATGATTTCACGCTTTAACACGTGGATACCCAGTCCATTGTTTTGCCACAGTTTACGAAAGGATAAGTCTAACGCCTGTACACCGTTGGTGCCCTCGTGTATCGGATTGAGACGATTGTCACGCCAAAACTGCTCGGCAAAGTACTCGCGCGTATAGCCTGCGCCGCCCAGCACTTGGATACCCAAATCATTGGCCTTTGGCCCATATTCAGATGGCCATGCTTTAAGCACTGGGGTCAATAAATCCAGTAGCTCTGACAGTTCTGCTTTCAGCGTGTCATCGGTACAGGTATTGATACGATCGATTAGGTTTGAACCGTATAGGCAGAGTGAAATACCGCCCTCGGTATACGCTTTTTGCGCCAGTAGCATACGCTTGACGTCACCGTGATGAATGATGGCGCTGGCATCGTCTTCAGGTTTGTTATTGGGGGCAATGCGCCCTTGGGTTCGGTCTTTGGCATACGCCAGCGAGTATTGATAACCGCGATAGCCAATCATCGCCGCACCAAAACCCACAGCGATACGTGCCTCATTCATCATCTTAAACATATAACGCAGGCCAAAATGCGGCTCGCCAATGAGATAACCATGGCAGTCACCCGCATCGCCAAAGCTGAGCGCCGTTGAGGTCGTGCCGCGATAGCCCAGTTTGTGCAGCAATCCTGTCAAATGTACATCGTTACGCACACCGATGGACAAGTCTTCGTTGAGGCGATATTTGGGCACAGCAAATAGTGAAATGCCTTTTACGCCGCTGGGGCCATCAGGGATTTTGGCCAATACCAGATGGACGATATTGTCAGACAGCTCATGATCGCCGCCTGAGATATAAATCTTGCTGCCTTTGATGCGGTATGAGCCATCATCTTGCGGCTCGGCAGTGGTTTTGATGTCTGCCAGCGACGAGCCAGCATGCGGCTCAGTGAGTGCCATTGTCCCTGTAAACTCGCCGGTCAGCATGCGCGGCATAAAGGCGGCCTTGATCTCATCACTGGCAAAGTGCGCCAAGACATTAATAGCAGCGGTGGTCAAAAAAGGATAGGCCGTGGTAGACGGATTGGCCGCCATAAAATAGGCCGAAACCGCCGTCATCACCGTTTCAGGCAGTTGCATGCCGCCATCATCAAAGCCATAACGCCCCGCGATAAAGCCCGATTCGCGAAAGGCATCAAACGCCACCTTGACCTCGTCAATCATACTGACTTTATGACCATCAAACTGCGGCTCATGTTGATCCGCGATATGATTGTGCGGTAAAAACAACTGCGTCGCCATTTTATCGGCGGTCTCAAGTACCGCATCAAAAGTGGCACGGCTATGCTCCTCGAATCTTGTGGCGTGGCACAGACTTTCTGTATCGAGCACGTCATACAACTGAAAGGGAAGTTCAAACTCGTTGATTAAAGTATTTGCAGCCATGCTGTCCTCACTAATTATGGTGTGATTGGCGCATCTTGCGTTTTAGATGCGTCTAACCGTATCCCTATATTCGTCCATGGTATACCGGCTGGTCGGCGATATGGTGTGTCTGTTTGGCACGTATTTGGCGCTGGTTTATTTATACTAGTCTAATTTAGAGCCACTCCCCATTGTCATTTATGACATAATCAAGGTGAAATCAGACATTTTCCATGTTTATATTGATTGAAATTAATTGATAAAACATAACGCTCGTCTATTTTTTAAGCATCTGCTTTTTAAGCACCTACCGCTTATCTTTTTATCTTTGGAGTCTCCACTTATGCCTGCGCCACATGACATCATGCCTTTTCGTGTCATTATCTTGGGCTTTGATGGCGTGCTGGGTAGCGTGCTGGCGGGCGCGCTGGATTTGTTTTCTTTTACTGGGGTCAGCTGGCAACGGTTTTTAGATCAACCTGTCATGCCCAGATTTAAGGTACAAATCGCCAGCTTACACGGCGCGGATATCAGGTGTAGCAACCGCCTGTTGATGCAGGCGCACTGTGACATTGCAGCAGTTACTGATTGTGATGTATTACTGATCCCGACCATTGGTGATGCGATCGATAAGGTGCTCAGCAACAACCTTGAGCTGCTACCGCACATCAGGCGTTTGGCGGCAACCAAAGCCGATATCGCCAGCAATTGTAGCGGGGCGTTTTTTCTGGCAAAAGCGGGGCTACTTGATGGCTTGCAAGCCACCACGCACTGGGGCTATGCCAGCAAGTTTCGGGCAGATTTTCCACAGGTTGACTTACAGGCAGCGCAGTTTGTGACGCAATCAGGCAATATCTTTTGCGCGGCAGGTGGCAGTGCTTTTTATGAATTGGCGCTGCTACTGATTGAGCGTTACTGCGGTCGTGAAGTATCAACCCAAGTGGCAAAGACTCAAATCATCGACAGCAAGCGCGGCAACCAAAGCAGCTATAGCAATGTGCCCCTATATAAGCCGCATGCCGATGCGCTGGTCAAACGCGTGCAAGCCTATATTGAGGCACATTTTCGCGAGCACCTGCAGGTAAGCCAGCTTGCCACGATGGTCAATGTCACGCCGCGTACCTTAAATCGTCGCTTTCAGACATGCATGGCCATGCGGCCGATTGAATACATTCAGGCCGTACGTGTTGAACAGGCCAAAAGACTGCTGGAATCAGGTGAGGTTTCGATTAAGTCTTTGGCGCATCAGGTTGGCTACGATGACACGTCCTCATTTGCACGCTTGTTTAAACGCAGCACCGATCTGACGCCCAAAGAATATCAAAGTAAGTTTTCGCGGATTGCGATTTAGGATGGGGATGTGTGTTGAATAAATGATAACGGCTCCAGCAAATAACAAACCAAAAAAAAAGCCCCACCAAAGTGAGGCTCAAAAGCACAGTGATAACATGAATAGCAATTATCTGATGATACGCAAACACTGCCCTGAGTGATACAGCGTAAGCCCTACCTCAGTAAACATCGATTTCATTCCCGCCATTGGCACCTTCGACTCTTCCAAGGTTTTAAAGGGCAACGGAATCGTACTGCGGTCACCAGTCAAGATATAGTCAGCAAAGCACTTGCCCATCATCGTCCCTGTGGTAATACCGCGACCGTTATAAGCGGTTGCGGTCAGCAATCCTTCATCAGGCTCTAGCACGCGAAAGATATGATCTGTCGTGAAGCCAAACTTGCCAAACCACTCATACTGCCAGTTGAATTTTGGCAAATCAGGGTAGTAGCTTTTTTGTACATAGTTGGCCCATGACTGATAAAAAGAAGCAGGCTTGCAGGCACTGCCGCCAACCGTACCAAGCAGCAAACGATCGTCTTTATCACGGCGGAAGCTTGAGAGTGCCAAACGGGTGTCCCATGCGCCTGTGCGATATGGCAGGATACGATCAGCCACTTCACCACTGAGCGGCTCAGAGGCAATCTGATAATATTGCACGGTATAAAAGGCTTTGTTAACCTCCGTCCATTCGCCCTCAGTATAGGCATTGGTAGCGATGATAACCCGCTCAGCCCCTACGGCAGCGCTATCCGTTCTGGCATACCACTGCCCATCTGCTTTTTCAAGGCTGTGTACAGGCGATTGCTCATAGATAGTCACGCCAAGGCTGAGCGCCACTTTGGCAAGACCGTTGACATAGGCCAGTGGGTTCATCGTCCCTGCACGGTGATCGAGTAGCGCCTTGTTGATACTAGTGGTGCCGCAATACTCATGGCAGCGCGCACCTGTCAATACCTCAACATTCGCGCCGCGGCGGGTCAGCTGCTCATAGCGAATATCAACATCTTCTTCACCTTTGCGATTGTGTGCCATATGAATATTGCCTGCATTGACGGCTTGAGCATCAATGTCATAACGCTTGATCAGATCAAACACCAATCTTGGCGCATCACCCAAGGCTTGCGTCAAGCGCTCACCATCGTGCTCGCCCAGCGTCGTGCTTAGGTCATCGGGGCGTGCCCATGTGCCAGCATTGACCAGTCCCACACTTTTTCCTGAGCCGCCACTACCGACCGTATGTGCTTCTAGTACGACGACACTAACGCCTTTTTCTGCCAAATGAATGGCTGCCGAGAGTCCTGTGTAGCCGCCGCCAATGATACATACTTGGGTGGTGACGTCTTGAGTCAGTGCCTCACAGTGTGGCGCTTTGGGCGCGGTAATGTCCCATAAACAATGCTCTTGCAACATATCGTGCCCTCCTGTGCAACTGATATTAAACCTGATACTTGTTGTGATTGATGAATATTAAATGTCGTCGATAGATACTGATGACTCATGCTTCTTGGCATTGTAGGCTGCAGTTTTGCTGGCCTCTTCGCGCGGAATAAACTTACCCATTACTGCCCATAGCAAACCAAACAGTGGTGACAACCAGCAAGCAAATGCAAACGGGGCATAAGTCAAGGTAGCAATACCCAGCGTCGCAGCCACAAAGCTACCACCCATGTTCCAAGGAATCAGTGGTGACAATAGCGTACCGCTGTCTTCAATAGAGCGGGTTAGCGTGGTGCGCTTATAGCCCATCTCTTCGTATTTGTCTTTGAGTAAGCGCGCTGGCAATACCAAGGTGGTGTATACATCACCGATGATGGTACCAACACCGATAACACTGGTATAAGTCGTACCGATCAAGCCGAGGCGCGATTTGACCATCTTATTGATTTTGACCATGATTGCTTTGAGCGTGCCGTAATGCTCTAGTGAGCCGACAAAGGCCAAGGCAAAGATGGTTAAGGTCACAACCCACGTCATCGACATGACGCCGCCTTTAGACAGTAGTTTGTCTACCACTTCAGAGCCCGTTTCACTCACAAAGCCATTTTGTAGCACGGTGAAGATTTCACTGACACCAACACCTTGCATAAAGAAGGCGACGAGCGAGGCCACGACCACACCACTAAGTACCGTTGGAATAGCAGGCATTTTTAGCACCGCTGCGCCAACGACCACGATTGCAGGCAGTAGCGTCCATAGACTGATGGTGTAGTTGTCGATCAATGTGGTTTGTAGCGCTTGTACTGAAGTCATATCGATGTTGTCGCTACCATAGCCCATACCAATCCACGCATAGATACACAGCGCGGTCACCATCGCAGGCACAGTGGTCGGCAACATCCCTTGAATATGTTCCCAAAGGTTAACCCCAGCTGCTGCGGGCGTTAAGTTGGTGGTGTCTGATAGTGGCGACATTTTGTCACCAAAGAATGCGCCAGATACAATCGCGCCGCCTGTGAAATGCGCTGGGATACCAAGGCCAACCCCGATACCCATCATGGCAAGACCAACGGTACCGACGGTACCCCAAGAGGTGCCTGTGGCGACAGAGATGATGGCGCAAATGATACAAACAGAGAATAAAAAGGAGGAAGGAGAAAAAATGCTAAACCCGTAGTACAAAATAGTGGGTACGGTACCTGCGATAATCCACGACCCGATGAGCATGCCCACACCCATCAAAATCAAAATCGCTGGTAAACCAATTTTGACGACCTTTAAGAAGCGCTCTTCCATGCCCTCCCAGTCGCGGCCACGCATTTTCATAAACAAGCCTGTGATCAAGATACCGCAGGCCAGCGGAATATGCGGGGTAAAGTCTTTAAAGATAAAAAATTGCACCATCAGTATGATGGCTGTCAATACCAGTGGTGCAATATCAAGTAAGAAGTTAGACGACGGGCCATAGCCGTCATCGTTAGGGTCGTGTGGTTTTTCAGTAATCATATATACCTACCTTCCTTAGTAGCAGCAATCAATTGTTGCAGGATCGTCCTGATTTAACCTTTATGTCTCCGGTACGATGTCATGACGACCCTTAGCGGTGGTACCTCACCTCTTCGCTGACATCCTCTCTTATCAGCTGCCAGACCACACTTGTTGTCGCCATAGCATGGGGTTTGAGCGACACTAAGTACGGCAGGGTACTTAGTATCACAACGTCAAAACAATATGTTTAGCTTAAAATATAGATAACATGCCCTGACTTCCTAACCGAAGTTAATGCCTTGTGCCAATGGCAACTCTGTTGAGTAGTTGATGGTGTTGGTCTGACGACGCATGTAGTTTTTCCATGCATCAGAGCCTGACTCACGACCACCGCCAGTTTCTTTTTCGCCACCAAACGCGCCGCCGATTTCTGCACCACTGGTACCGATATTGACGTTAGCAATACCGCAATCACTGCCACGATCGCTTAAGAACGATTCAGCTTCACGCAAATCGTTGGTAAAGATACAAGACGATAGACCTTGTGGCACATCGTTCTGCATGGCCAATGCATCGTCAAAGTCACTGTAGGTCATGACATATAAGATAGGCGCAAAGGTCTCGCTGCGTACCACGTCGTTTTGCTGATCCATCTCAACGATGGCAGGCTTGACGTAATAGGCATCAGGATATTGGTCAGCCAAGACGCGCTCACCGCCTGTGACGCTGCCGCCAGACTGCTTGGCGTTCTCTAGTGCCGTTTGCATGTTGTTAAAGCTGTCTTCGTCAATCAGTGGCCCAATCAAGTTGCCCTCAAGTGGATGACCGATGCTGACGGTTTCATAAGCCGCTTTCACACGTGGCAAGATGTCATCTTTAACCGACTCATGGACAAACAAGCGGCGCAAGGTGGTGCAGCGCTGCCCTGCTGTGCCCACAGCTGAGAACAAGATACCGCGTAGTGCCAAGTCAAGATCCGCACTTTGGGTTAGGATCATGGCGTTATTACCGCCAAGCTCTAGCAAGCATTTGCCGAAGCGTTGAGCCACTTTTGGCCCTACGGTTTGACCCATACGGGTGCTGCCGGTTGCGCTGATCAGTGCGACATCTTTGTTTTCAACCAAGGCGTTACCCACTTCGGTTTTACCAAGGAGAATCTGTGATAGGTGCGCTGGCGCGTCGCTGTCATCAAACTTAGCCAAGGCTTTTTCAAACAAGGCCTGACAAGCGATCGCGGTCAATGGGGTTTTTTCAGAAGGCTTCCAAATCACAGGGTTACCACAGATGATGGCCAGTGAGGTGTTCCATGACCATACGGCGACTGGGAAGTTAAAGGCTGAAATGACGCCGATAACACCAAGTGGGTGCCACGTTTCGCGCATGTGGTGACCTGGGCGCTCAGAGGCGATGGTGAGGCCGTATAGCTGGCGTGATACCCCAACAGCGAAGTCACAGATGTCGATCATCTCTTGAACTTCACCCAAACCTTCTTCTTTGATTTTGCCCGCTTCTAGTGACACCAGTGCGCCTAGGTCTTCTTTGTGCTCACGTAGTACTTCGCCAAGTAGGCGAATCAGCTCGCCACGTTTTGGAGCAGGTACAGTGCGCCATGCATTAAATGCAGATTTGGCATTATCGACCGCGGTTTTGACATCATCGGTGTTGTGTAGGTTGATTTTACCAATCACGCTACCGTCGATTGGGGTATGCACGGCAAAGTCGCCATTTTGATACTGATCTTCGGTAACACCCATGGCGGACATGTATTGCTGAATCATAGTCATTCCTTTCGTTATGTGAGAATTTTTTGCATCCTTGAGAGACTTATAAAATTACATTGCTCAGGCTTTGCTTGCAAAATAATAAAATTCTTGCAGCCATTCCGTTTTGGAATGGCTGACTAAATTACGATATTGACGTACTTTTGTTAGATGATACTAATGCTTGCATACTACGCTCAAGGCTGTCTGCTTGGGCATTAATGTACAATGACATTTCGTCATAGACAGCCGCGCCTAGCGCCTGTTCAAATGCCTGTTGGTTGGACTCACCTGCATAGTGACTGGGCTTATCCTCTTGCAGATTAGACTGGAAGATACCAGCTGCACTGACTGGCAAAAAGTCTTCATAAACAATAGGTTCAATACGCAGTACGCCCTTGGCTATCAAGTCGCCAATTTGCTCAAACGTGGGCTTGGCATCGCCGATATCATCAAGCAGTACTTTGACATCAGCAGCCGTTTGATCGGCAGATTCGTCATCTGTTGTTTGATAATAGAAGTAGGCCAATTGCTCATCATGCAAGCGCTGATAATCATCAGGGAAGTCGGCAAATGCTTTTTCTAGTAACTGCATGTATTCGCCAGCGTTTTCCTCATTGGGCAGCTCGCCCAATGCCGTGCGTGCCTGCGTGAGCATTTGGTCATATAGCGCCCGTCCTGTCGCCGTCAGTGCCACCCCGCGCTGCTCAATCTCACCAAAGCGCGCTGTGTGTTGTCCCGCCTCAAAGTGTCCATTAGCATGCTGAAAGTTCACCGCTTCTTTTAATGCCTTAAAGCTGGTTTGACGCAACAAAATCGGACACTGACGGCGTGGTGGCCCCTCGATGATCGCTTTCGGCGGAATACCACGGGCGGCCATACCCGCCTGCACCGCATCAATGTCTAGCGTGCGCGGGGTCAAATGATTGATGTGTGGCCCTTTAAAGCCCACCACATCAGCAATTAAACGATGCTGATCCAAAAGCTGTTCGTACAACTCTTTTGACACGGGGGTATCACTATGCCAGCGGAAGGTCTCAAGCGCGGCTTTGACAAAGCGCGCGCTGTCTTCTGCACTCAGACCGCCGTCACGCTCGAACTGTTCAATCAGCGCCACGGCTTCATCGGTAAAGATTTGGCGCGCATTCAGTGCCGTTAATGCGGCCTCTCTAAGCGCGTCATTATCGATCAGATCAAGGCGCAATAGCGAGGTAAACACGCGAAACGGACTATTGCTAAGCGCCTTGGGGTCAATCGCCCGAAAGGCAGTTGAGTGCACAGGTACCGAAGCAGGTGCCAAGTCGTAGTAGCCCACAGGGTACATGCCCATGACTGCGAATAAACGGCGCATCATGGCAAGCTCCGCCGCTGTGCCTAAGCGAATCGCGCCGTGACGCTCCATATCCAGTCGCTCAAGCTCACCGGTATGCGACAGCTGTGCCTTGACCTCAGGCTGCGCTGACAGTACGCCAGCATTCACATCCGATACTAAGGTAAGTAAGTCTTGATACAGGGGCACTTCTTTTTGGTACATCTCTGACATGGCCACAGAAAAGGCATGACGGATGCGGTCACTACTGACAAATGGGGTATCACTCATGATCATTTCTCCGATTAAACATGATAGGTAAACTTACACGACAGTGGTTATGCTGAGACATCCGCCAGTTGCTCTGGAATGCTTTGCAAAACCGTTTTTAAGATGCTCAAACCTTGCGTTAAGGTTTCAGGCTCGATAGTAAGGGGCGGCAACAAACGAATGATGTGCCGATATTTGCCGCTTGGCATGAGTAGTAAACCACGGGCGCGTGCCTCAGACAGCACATAGGCCATCACTTGCGGATTGGTACCCGCGCTGGCGTGACGCAATTCAATCCCGCGCATCGCGCCAACGCCTGTCAAGCCATGCAACCACGGGGACAGATCTTCTGCTTGCCACTGAGCGATGGTCTGCTCAATGGCATGCGCATAGTGCTGTGCACCATCCCATGTCATCTGATCTTGCATGATGTCCAGCGTGGCATTCGCTGCCGCGCAGGCGACAGGATTGCCCGAATAAGTACCACCCAGACTGCCTTTGGCAAGGCCGTTCATCACCGCATCTTTACCCACGACGGCACCAAGCGGCAACCCACCTGCGATACTTTTACCCAGCAAGATCATGTCTGGATCAACGCCCAAATGCGAAAAGGCAAACGGTGTACCTGTGCGGCCATAGCCTGATTGGATTTCATCCATAATCAGCAGCATGCCATGCTCATCGCAGAAGTCGCGCAGATACTGAGCAAAGCTGGGGGATAGTAACTGAAAGCCGCCCTCGCCTTGCACAGGCTCGACGATGATGGCACCGATGTTGTCCACGTCGGTTTCGACTGAAAACAGGCGCGTCAAGGCATCAATAGCCTGCTGATCGCTGGTATCGTTATCGGCACTGGGGAAAGGAATGTGATAAACGGCGCTGGAGAGTGGCCCAAGACCACGTTTGTAAGGGGCGACTTTACCGTTAAGGTTAACGGCAGCAAGGGTACGACCATGGAAGCCGCCATCAAAGGCAATGACGCCGATACGATTGGTTTTTAGGCGCGCGATTTTTAAGGCGTTTTCGGTAGCTTCAGCGCCGCAGTTGGTCAACATACCAGACAGACCGATGCTGTCGGTGGTCTCTGATGCGTCGTGGTCATCAGGGTTTGGGCTGGCCTGAGTCGATTTTGGGTCTTGCATGCTGTCCGCAACCAGTTGACACAGGCGCGGCATAAAGGTCTGATACGGCAAATGCCCAGCGGCATTGTACGCGTAATGAATCAATGATTGCGCCTGCTCTGTGACAGCGCTGACAATCTGCGGATGGCAATGGCCAAAATTGAGCACGCCAATACCGCCCACAAAATCAATATAACAATGACCGTCTGTGTCCCAGACTTTAGCGTTTTTACCGCAGGTCAAGGTGATGGGATGCACCATTGTAAAAGCATCAGTCACATTATGTCTTGTATCCATGAGAGTCTCTTAACGTCCTTGATTTAGACTGTCATTTCAGCAAAACCCCCTCTGCGCCGCAAACGAATAAAAGTTGTGGCTTCATTCCTTTTGCTCATTGCGGTTATTTTAAGCGGTTCGGTTGCCGCATGTGGCTGCCAGCATCCACGTTAATAGTCATACTGATATCAATGTGGGTGCTGGGATATACGGCGTGTGCATATCATTATATGGATGCCACGGCATCCATATTGCCCGTGACCTTATCAAGGTTTTCAAGATAATGATTGACCCAATCGACCATGACTTTGGTCTTATGTGAGCGGCCAAGCGAAAGCGGATAAGCCATATAATACGCACCGCGTCCCTTTGACGTGTACTCCCACACTTGTACCAGCGTGCCAGCCTCCAGCTCAGGCGCAACCAAACGCTCTGGCACTAACGCGATACCATAGCCTGTCATGGCAGCCGCAATGCAAGCATAAAACGTCTCAAAACAAGGACCAACAAACGTGCCATCGACACTGATATCTTGCTGCTTAAAATACTCATACCACGCGCTGGGCCGCGAGCCGATTTGTAATAGCACGCAATTTTGCAGGCTCTCTGTACTCAGCGTGTTATCTATTAAGTAATCAGGATGACAAACAGCGATGCAATATTCATCAAACAGTTTTACCGCCTCCATGCCGCTCCAAATACCGTCCCCGTATAAAAAGGCAATATCCACCTTTTGATTTTCACAAAAAAAAGGCCCCGCCCGCTCCTTAATATCAAGGCTGATCAATGGATAGGCACGATTAAAATCTTTGAGTGCAGGAATAAGCCAGCGCGAGCAAAACGTCGGATGCGAGACGATACTGAGCACCTCGGTATTATCGCTGTGTGACATCAGATTGGTAGTTGATACCTCAATATGCTTCAAAATACTCAGCACTTCTAAATAGTAGGTCTTGCCTGCTGGGGTCAACGAGATGCGATGCGGCGTGCGATAAAACAGCGCAATATTAAGCATCTCTTCAAGCTGCGCCACCTGTTTGCTGATCGCACTTTGGGTCATATGTAGCTCTTGAGCCGCATTGGTAAAGCTCAAATGCCGCGCTGCAGTCTCAAAACATTGCAGCGCGGTGGTCGAGGGGTAGCGTCTAAACGATAAAGGCGTATTGGTGTCAGTAATCATAAGTCTGTTGCCATTCATAATAAGAAAATCAAAAACATCAACCGCAGTAGTGCGGCACACTATTGCAAAATAAGTCGTCCTGATTGGCGTCGCCCCGCCCGCCGTCCTTAAGCAGCTTGCAGCAATAGCCCCCATAATAAAACGTATCACGCCGCGCGAGCAAGCAAAGCATGCAGATAAAAAAACAACGAACATAGCCAGCCGTAACGCTTACCTTTCTTCATGTGCGTACAGCTAAACAAAAGCTTGCCAGCTTACACTGACCCGCTTTTTTTAGTGTCTATCTGCTTTTACTGACCCTATTTATCAGTCCTTACTCTTATCCAGCAGTTGACAGCGCGGCACATTATCGCGATAATATGCAAATGATAATAGTTATCAATAACATTTATATTTTGCATGATTACCTACTGCCTACGGCTTTGGACGACTGTATATGACCGATATTTTAGACACACCTGTATCAAGTACACAGGTGGCTGATGCCTCGCTTCAAGCTGAGCTTAGCCAACAAACAATACTACCCGCCAACAGCCATACCAACAAAACTAAATTTATCAGCCATGTCAGTGAAGAGCACCAAGATGAGCTGGCCATGCTGATACAAGCACACACTGGTAAGGCGCTGGGCGATCAAGCATCCATTTATGTTGATGAAATCTATCTTTCAGGGCTGCTGCTACGCGTCGACAACAACACTGGCCATCAGCACTATTTTATGGCCTTTACGCAGCCAATCAGCGCGGATGTCAGCTTAAAAGACAACTACATTGCCCTGATCCAACAGGCAGCTAAAAAACTGGGGCAGCGCACCTTGATGCTAAAAAACCAGCGTTTTACGGTGATGCATCAATACTACGTCAGCCCAAACATGCTGCGGCTGGTAGTGCGCGCACCAGCCGACACGCCTTTAGACCATGCAGGCTATGCCTACTTGTTTGATTTGATACCTGACGGCACGAACGACACTCATACACCGACAGAGGCAGTATCACGTCGCCACTGCTACTACACGCTACGTAAAGCATGGCATGATGCACAGCACAGCCAAATCAGCGCATGGGTCGATGTCTATATTCATGGCGACACATCGGGCGGCAATTGGGCACGGGCGCTACAACCGATTGACCAGCTGACCAGTACCCGCGAATATCCCGAAAAAATTGCGCATTTGTCCGAAGGTCAATGTTTGCTCATCTGTGACGAGACGGCCATGCCCACCGTTGCCAGATTGCTGGAAACGTGGCAAAACCCCATTGCGCCTATTGTTATCGCTGTCACCAATGACCCCGCCGACCATGCTTATTTTGATGATATAACCGTTAGTGCGTGCCTCGCTGATGATCCCAACTTTGCTGTGCAGCACCTATTCATCACCAATAATGCCGATGTTGATCTCAGTACGGCTATTGCTGATGCGGTCATCGGTTATACTCAAAAGTTGAGCACTCCTATCACCAAAGTTTGGGGCGCACTTGAAGCCCGTGACACCAAACAATTGCGCCGCGCGCTCAAGCCAATCCTGAACATTCCGCGCCAAGATATGGTATTAAAAGTCTACTGGCGACAGAACCGCTAATTTGCCGTAAAGCGGTAACGGTTCAACCTGTGTGGCTATGCGATAGCCGTCCATAAATTTACACGTTATGTGCTTTTAATAAAAACCAAAAGGCTTGCCAATTATGGCAAGCCTTTTTATGGCACACATTTATCTACTTGCATGCCAAAGCTTGGCGCAATTTAAATGATCCATTAACCAAAATAATCATTCAAATTAGGCAGATATGGCCACGCAACGCTTTGTAACTAATACAATATTTTTTGCAATAAAAACGCAAAGATAATGATAAAAACCTTGCATCTATTTTTAGTTTCGTTTAATTTGTTAAAAGAAAGGTTTAGTTTAAGTTATTAAAAAACAATGACTTTCTATCTGATTCAAGCGGTTTTAGTATCCACTTCCTATAACGTTTTTTTACAAGGATTCGTATGAAAAACACTGTGAATGCTCTAGTAGCCGCGATGGCATTATGTGCCAGCGCCAGCGCCATTGCCTCAAGCCACCGAGAAGCGCCTTCGATTACCAAAACCCCAAAAGTCGATGCTACCGACTTATACATGTTTAACAGCTATGAAAATGGGCGTGACGACTATGTCACGATCATTGCCAACTATCTGCCACTGCAGGATGCCTATGGCGGACCCAATTATTTCGCCTTAGACGATGATGCGTTGTATGAGATTCACATCGATAATAATGGCGATGCCGTTGAAGACATCACCTTCCAATTTGACTTTACCCAGACGCTCAACAGCATCGAGATCGATACCGATGGCAACCCAGCAACGCCGAATGTGGCCGTTCCTGTAGTCAATGCGGGCAAGGTCATCGATCGTAGCAATCTTCAGACCAATGAGAGCTACTCAGTCACCATGGTTAAGGGCGATCGGCGTAGCGGTGCACGTAGCGCACTTGGCACGTTTGACAAGCCTTTTGATTATATTGGCACCAAGTCTTTTTCAGACTATCCAAGCTACGCCCGAAACTTTATTCAACCGATCAATTTGGGCGGGTGCGGTAACGGACGCGTCTTTGTCGGTCAGCGTTCTGAGAGCTTTGCCATTGATTTGGGCAAGGTTTTTGATCGGATCAATCTCAACCCACTATTATCACGTGATGGCGGCACCAATGTATTAAAAGATAAAAACATCACTTCCATTGCCCTAGAAGTGCCAAAATCTTGCTTGGTCAATAGCGCGTTAGCCGTTGATTCTGACGCTAACGGCTCATTGGATTCGGTTGATCCGGTTATTGGCGCATGGACCACGGCCAGCGTACGTCAAGCGACGCTTGTGAACGCAACACCAGCCTCAGGTATCAGTACCACTGCCAAAAAAGGCGGCGCATGGACGCAGGTGTCTAGACTCGGTATGCCGCTGGTCAATGAAGTGGTGATTGGGCTAAAAGACAAAGACAAATTTAACGCCTCAGAGCCAAAAGACGATGTGAAAAACTTTGCCCCTTATGTCTTCTATCCAGCCCTGCCAGCCTATATCCAAAGCCTATATCCCAGTGCTAAAGCCCCGACCAACTTCCCGCGTCAGGACTTAGTCACTGCATTTTTGACAGGCGTGCCGACCATTAACAAACCTGCGACCGTCGTACCTGCAGACATGTTGCGTTTGAATACGACCACCCCTGCGGTGGCGGCTGCCAATCAGAACGATCTGGGCGTAATTAGCCTTGCTGATAACCAAACCGATGGTAAACCTAGTGCTGCAGTGGATGTTGCTGGATTTCCAAATGGCCGACGCCCTGGTGATGATGTGACAGATATTGCGTTGCGCGTATCCATGGGTGTACTTTGCCATGTTGATGCGCTACCTGCAGACGTGACGTGTATGCCTGAAGATGCGGTCGCAGGTAAACTGCAATTTACTGATCGCGTGGTCAAGCCTGCCACCGAATTTGCATCCGCCTTTCCTTATTTGACTACCCCGATTCCAGGCAGTCGATAAGCCCGATCTACTCTAAGGAGAAACAAGATGCGCTATATTTATTTAGCGGTATTGATCGCCGGATCGGCTGCATTGTCTGGTTGCTTTGGTGACAATGACAATAACAGTAGCTCAAAGCCTATTGACCCAAATAACGGGCAAGTCAAAATCGATCAAGCCAAAGCCGAGGTGGCCGTCAGTAATACCGAAGCGGTCATCGAAGCCAGTAACAGTCCTGATACCGATGAGCCTCAAGACGTCAGCCGAGTGGTCCTCCCTGAAGCTGACTTGGCAGAGCCTGTCGCTATCAATAACGCCAACGCTTCATTGTAGGGTGGCAGAGCACCCATCAAGCACCTAATCAGTATACTGGTTGGGTGCTTTTTTTATATTTTGAGTGGAGGAAATGTATGAAACTGATAACACCTATAATAAAAACCTGTCTCTTATTTTTTGTCGCTACCCATACCTTATATGCCGCGCCTTTTATTCCAGACGATCAACAAATCGTCGAAACCCTACCCGCTGATACGCCGTCGCCTCTATATAAAAACTCAGGCAATCTATTTGAAAGCCCATTGGCACTCAGCCCTCAGCAAACCAGTCAACTGCTGGAGCGCGCCTACCTACAAGGTGACCCACGCGCGCTGGGGCAAGCCCAAGCTCAGCTTGAGCAGGCCAAAGGTCAAGATATCGACACCTTGATGCTACAAGCACGGGTGCTACAATCTGATCATAAGTTCACTGAAGCCAAAGCGTTATTGAATCAAATACTCAATAAAGACCCCGCACACCCTGATGCCTTATTGACCTTATCGTCTTTGCTGGTGGTGCAAGGGCAATTTGATGACGCCATGACCTATTGCGCCAAACTCAATGATCCCGCGCTGGCGGTGTACCAAGCGGCCTGCCACGCGCAAATACAAAGCATGACAGGCGAGCTGGATAAAGCCAAACAAACCTTAAACCAGCTGGCGGCTATTGCCCCGCAGCTCGATGGGGCGACTGCCCGCTGGATCTATCTGATGCAGGCCGATGCAGCGCTGCGCAGTCGAGATAGCGACCTTGCAAGACAAGTTTTTACCAACATGGATAGCGACACTGTGCCCGCCTTGATGGCACGCGCTGACTGGCTACTCAAATACGGCCACTATGAAGACGCGCGCCGATTGCTACAAGACCATACCAATAAGGATGCGCTGCTCTTGCGGCTCATCACTGCACAGCTCAAACTACGTGATCCTGACGCACAAAAAAACATCGCACTGATGAAAGAGCGCGTGGACGTCTGGGAGCTACGCCAAGAAAACGCGCACTTACGCGAACAAGCCACCTTTGCCCTACTGACCAATCGAGTGAACTATGCGCTGGCTTTAGCAAAAGAAAACTGGCAACAACAGCGTGAAACAGCTGATATGTTGGTCTATGCCACCGCAGCCATCAAAGCAGGCAGCATTGCTGATATCGAAAAACTGCAACAGTACATGGCCGAGACTCAGTTTGAATATCCTGCCCTTGCCCGCGATTTACGTTTGGGCACCATCGCAGGGTGTACCGACTGTCAACGCTCAGACACGCAGATTAAAAGCATGGCCATGCCCACTGTGCTACCATTAAACGCGCGTGCCACAAACGTATTGCTAGCATTAGGGAGTCACTCATGAGGCAGACTATTTTGCAATATATACGCCGCTATCTACTGCCCTGCGTGCTATTTATACTGAGCGCCACCGTCGCTCACGCGCACGAATCAAGCACCGCTTATCTCAACCTAGGCCCCAGCACTACTGAAAATAGTGATGAAGTCAGCTACCGTGCCCAGTACGAGCTATCGCTGCGAGACTTGTCAGTGCTCGTGGATATCGATCCCAACCAAGATAAAGCAGTCAGTTGGGCAGAGGTGACTGCCCAGCAAAAACTCATCCAGCAGCTGATCACCGCCCAAGTGCTCTTGAAAGCTGATGGCAATGCTTGCCGCGTCACTGACTTTGCACCGCTGGCGCTGAACACGCGCGGCGGCTTTAACTACTTATATACCGACTTTGCCGTCGACTGTCAGGCGCCTATTTCTTTGCTAGATTATGAGGTACTTGCTGGCGTCGATGCCAACCACCGTCTGATACTCACGCAAGCAGACACGGGCACTGCCGTCCAAGTATTGACGGTGGGCGAAAACCAGCTGGGCGTTGAGGCCACTTGGTCGTCGATTACGCTGAACTTCTTAAAAAGTGGCATTCATCATTTGCTGATCGGCTTGGATCATTTGCTGTTTTTGTTTGTATTGTTGATTCCTGCGGTATATCGGCGTCATGAAAAACAACTGCTGCCCGTCGACAAACCGCGTGCGGCCTTGCTGGAAGTGTTTTGGATTGCCACCTCATTTACGCTGGCGCATTCCATCACTTTGACACTGGCTGCGCTCAACGTGGTCAGTATTCCTGCGCGCTTTATTGAATCATTGATTGCTTTATCCATCGCGGCGGCGGCGGTGAACAACCTCGTGCCGATTTTTCGCATGCGTGCCACCTATTTGGCCTTTATTTTTGGCCTTATTCATGGCTTTGGTTTTGCCAATGTGTTGGTCGATTTGCCATTGGCGGTCAGTGAGCGGGTATTGGCCTTGCTGAGCTTTAATATCGGTATTGAGCTTGGGCAGCTGCTCTTTATTGTTGTGGTCTTCCCTATCGCTCTGCTACTGCGGCACACGCGTTTTTATAAATCGGTGATATTTTATGGCGGCTCATTGGTGAGTGTATTTATCGCCTTATGGTGGTTTTTTGAGCGCGCCTTTTAAAGGAGATATTAAGGATAGATTGGCAACACGACGATACCAGCCACAATGTTGCCCTCTTTTCGTAGTGGATCAAATTGGCACTGCTCCAGTTGAGTCTTGAGCGCTCGGCCTTCTACTGTATCTTCAATACTGGGAGCGCGCTTATCAGTGCCTGACACATTGTCCATACTACTCATGGGTAATGAGCCAAGCTGTACCTTGGTAATCGTGCCTGTGGTATCTACAGACAATTCCAATACCATGTCAATCGAGCGCTGCATATCAATAGGTAACGCCAATGAGGGACAACCTGTCTCTGGCGGACTACGCCAGCTGACCTCACTGACGGAAAAGACGTGTGTGGGTAATTCTGTCTTTGTGTTCGAGTCTGGAAGTAATGCCATAACCCTTAGCTGCTCTTTAATATTTTGTTTGACTAAGTTAATAGCTTGCTGCTTCTGACTATCTCTGTCGTTTGCAAAGACACTGTCAATGATAGCCTGCAAGTTTTCATCTAACTGCGTTTTTTCGTTTGATAAATCATCTTCGTTTGATAAATCATCTTCGTTTGATAAATCATCTTCGTTTGATAAATCATCTTCGTTTGATAAATCGTCTTCGTTTGATAAATCATCTTCGTTTGATAAATCATCTTTGTTTGATAAATCATCTTCGTTTGATAAATCGTCTTCGTTTGATAAATCGTCTTCGTTTGATAAATCGTCTTCGTTTGATAAATCGTATTCGTTTGATAAATCATCTTCGTTTGATAAATCATCTTCGTTTGATAAACCATCTTCGTTTGATAAATCATCTTCGTTTGATAAACCATCTTCGTTTGATAAATCATCTTCGTTTGATAAATCATCTTCGTTTGATAAATCGTCTTCGTTTGATAAATCGTCTTCGTTTGATGAATCGTCTTCGTTTGATGAATCATCTTCGTTTAGCAATGCTTTTTCTGTTGACAACACTTCTTTATTTGCTAACTGGTCTGTCAATTGCGATGAAACCGCACTCACCTCTTGCGCCTCTAACGTAATCAACTCAAATTGAATGGGTGTGGCCTCATCAGGCTCGATTGTTGGTAGTACCACAGTCTCCACAGACATCATTGCTGATACAGCAAGACCATGTAAGATCAGCACAATGATGGTGACCCAAATGGTGATAGGACGGGCAAATAAAGTAGGTATCATGGTAGATAAAACCGCCTATGGATAGCCGACACTGACTTCTATAGTGCGTCAATTCGCAGGCCACCACAAGGGGAATATTAGGCAGTCAACTCAATTCATACATGATTATCGGTAATCATAACTGATTGATACCATTAATTTTTTTATCATCCAAATGATACAGTTGATATTCGGCGATGCATGCCATTGACGATTTATCATAGCGATGTCATCAGTCACCAAGTTATCAACACAAAAAGGCCGATAACATGGTATCGGCCTTTTTTAGCATATCTGCTTATATAGTATGGATAACGCTCGTTTTACTATCAGTCCGCTTTTGGTTTTAGTGCTGCGGTAATGTCCGCAAGCAGCGGTGGAATGTCATACTTATCTGTCATAACCTCCAGCATCACCAGCTTGTCAGTCGCCTCAGCAGCTTGCTCAAAGGCAGATTTCAACTCGCCTGCAGTCGTGGCTTTTAGTACCAATACCGACTCATCCGTACCACCAAAGGCTTGCGGCATCAGTGACCACTGACATGCTGGAATGTCATTGTACGGCTGGTTTTCGCCATGAATCGCGCGCTCAACCGTGTAGCCGTCATTGTTGATTAGCACGATAACGGGGTTGATACGCTGCGCAATCATGGTCGCCAGCTCTTGTATGGTCAATAGTGCTGAACCATCACCGATGAGTACCACACTGCGTTTACTCGGCGAGGCCATTGCCGCGCCAAGGCTGGCAGGCAACGTGTAACCAATAGAACCCCACATTGGTTGTCCATAGCAAGTGACACCTTCAGGCAAACGCACGTCACTGATACCAAAGTAAGCCGTACCCTGATCGGCAAACACCAAATTATTATCCGCCAGCTGGGCAGCAACGATATGCCACAAATCATCTTGTCTGATTGCTTCATCGTCTGCACCATTTTGCTGATGCGTCTGCATCGGCTCACAAAATGGTTTGGGCGTAATGTCAATGCCAGAGATCATGACCTCATGTAAGGTATGTAATGCGTCTTTGAGCGCAATCGGTGCAAATGTCTTGCCGCTCACTGAGGCGCGCTCATAATGCAAATCCACCACCACATCATCGTCAATATCTTGGCTAAAACCTGCCGTGGTGGTGTCGGTATAATTGACCCCGATTTTGATTAGACATTCGCAGTTTTCCACCGCGTCTTTGACCACAGGGCGCGAAGCCACACCCGCGTACGTGCCTGCCCAGCGCTCGCTATGCTCATCGAGCAAGGTCTTGCCCCAAGAGAGCGTGGTGTAAGGGATGTTGGTGTCTGCGATTAAAGCTTTTAGCTCATTTTGCAGTCCCAAACGATGCACCATCAGATCTGCCATCAGCGTGGTGGTCTTATTGGGCAAAAACTCAATCAGCGCTTGTCTAAAATCTGTGAGCGCCGCCTGACTGGTGATGTCTTCTTCACTGTCCATGAGCTTGGTGGTCGGTGGATAAATGGGCTGGCGCGCCACATCTGGCGACAGCATCAAATAACCAGGGCGTTGCTTTTTAAGTATCACTCGAATCACGCGGTCTATTTCTGATGCCGCATTTTCCGGTGTGATTTGCGCACGTGCGACAGTGACGGGTTCGACCATCTTGATAAAGTGATTAAACACGCCATCGCCCAAGGTGTGATGAATGCGGCGCTTGGCATTTTGCTGTGCCATCGCAGGGGCACCCACCACATGCAGTACGGGCGCATACTCGGCAAACGAGCCTGCAGTGGCGTTAATCGCGGACAGCTCACCCACGCCAAAGGTCGTCACCATCGCCGCAAACCCACGCTCGCGCGCGTAACCATCTGCGGCGTAACCTGCATTTAGCTCATTGGTATTGCCCACCCAGCGCAAGTCTTTTGAAGCAATAATATTGTCCAGAAATGGCAAATTAAAATCCCCTGGTACCCCAAATATATCAGTCGCGCCCGCCTCGTGGATACGTTCAAACAAATAATCTGCAATCGTATAGTGCTGTGTCATTTTTTCTGTCCTTGTCTGTTATCGTGAATAATGATGATCTGAGTCATCTATTTATTTATGATTCATGGCCATAAATACACGGTATCCATAGCCATATTTTTGGAATGATAATCATAAAAATAAGTTATAACATAAGTTGGCAGCCCCTTCCTATGCCTATTTTGCTAATTTTTACTTTTTTTAAAATTAGTGCTTGACATTAAAAAGAAACTGCGTATAATATCTCGTCATCATCTAGACGATATATTGTTTATCAGATGATTTAGCGGGATTAGCTCAGTGGTAGAGCATAACCTTGCCAAGGTTGGGGTCGAGAGTTCGAATCTCTTATCCCGCTCCAAATATGGCTTGAAAGAGCACTAAATCCTCACTACTTTTATTAAGTAGTGAGGATTTTTTTTGTTTATTTTTTGAAGGTTGCAGCGTTTTTATATATTATTATACAATCAAACTATTAAGTTAATCTAACGAGATAAAGGTCTCAACATCAGTACCGTGACCAAATCAGAGAAAAGCAAATATAAAAACAACCCCAACCTTAATTTATGCTTTGAAGCACCTTGTATATAATGCAACCCTAACTACACAACCAAGATTAAAAAGTACCGTGCGATTGCTACTTACCATAATAAGTTAGCTCATTATCTCCTCATTACTGACACGCTTTCACTAGTATGTCACAAAATACTGAGTTTATTTTTAAAATGCTCCAACCACTCTTCCAATCCAACGATATCAAACATTTGGGCACCGTAACCAATATTGAGCAAATCATCAGGTAAGTATTCATCAAATTTTTCAATCATTTTGTTAGGTACCGTTTCTGCAAGCTCAGTGGCGGTGGGCAACGTTTGATTGGCAAGATTTTTTAAATATTGGGTCATGTGAACAGATGTAATCTTATCAATACGGATGACACCTGCATAATCTTCAACGACAAAGTCATCTCGTATAAGCAGCATTTTTAAAGTGTTCACTATCTTATCGCCACGCCACATAAATATGTAGCTATGACCATCTTTATCTATAACCGGTCGATTGCTTAAATCGTACCTGTTAAAAGTATCCATACTTTCTAAAAATAAGTTTCTGGCCGTCGTATCAGCAAAATCTAGATGTTGCTTGCCAACTGCAATACGATAATCGCCGTTGTTCAATATCTCATACATTTCTCGGCGTACTCGGTCATGTATAGACATACTACTGTCACTAAAAGCTGGAGGCTTACCACCGCCTTTAACAGAGATAACATCCACTACTTTTTTATCTATATCAACATTTTTAACTTGCCAGCGTCTACCACCAAAAATGATGTACTGCTCAGGTAATAGCATAGTCTCGATTGGTAGCGTTCCAAGCGTCCTATTACCCGCCACAATACGATATTCTTCTGGGGTTTTAAATACTGCATAAAAAGTGTAATGCCCAACAATACGCTCACCGACAATACCTAGCACTAATTGATTATTACCGAGTTGGGTAAGCAGTTGAGCACTTCCCATCTGGCTAAGCAGCGATTTAAAGTAAGTTGGTTGTATTTTTTGAAAAGGTCCTTGTTTGCATAACAGTATATAAAGCTGGTCAGCACGAATACCGCCCCATTGACCGATAGTCGCTAGTACTTGATGCAATAGCGTTGAGAAGTGATATAACGAAGTGTCCGCCGGCTCAAACCACTTATCGACAATCAACAGTCTTATCATCGCTAGTGACTGTATTAACTCAAGACGTAGATCATCAATGAGACTGGTATCTTTACTGATTTCTTTTTCGGTAATGAGCATTCTAAGTACGGCTGAACTACCACGCCTACCTGAGCGTCCGAGCCGCTGCCTAAGACTGGCTACAGAATGCGGCGCTGTCACTTGTAGCACCGTATCAACCTTACCGATATCAATCCCTAGCTCTAAGGTCATGGTACATATAGCGGTGGTTGGCAGCGCTTCTTTCTGTAGTCGTGTTTCTAAGGTTTCCCTAAGCTCTTTTGAGAGTGAGCCATGATGAGGGAAAAACTCATTGGGCACGATGTTACGCTCACATAGCTCGCTCAGCTCTGTAGCAATCATTTCTGTACGCTTGCGGCTATTAGCAAATACTAGATGGCTACCGCCACGACATAAACGGTATAAGTCAGTACAGACTTGTGCTTCGGCAGTATAGGGATGCTGAATACCCATATTTTCAGAGTCGGTATCTTTAGAGAGAGAATATTTAGAGCCAAAACTTTCAACATTAACGTGTTCATTATTTGATCTAAGCGCTAACTGACTGGGCTCTATGTAACCTTTTATCTGCACCTTAATGCTAGCTGCTGCTTCATCCTCTTCAATGATGACGCAAGGTAGTGACTGATTAGGTCTTAGTGACTGCGGTACGCTTCTAAGTTCTCCCAACGTTGCACTCAACGCTACCCTTGGGATAGGTGAATTTAAACGTTCAGTGACATGCTCAAGTCGCGTCAAAAGTGATAGTAAATGCTGACCACGCTCGCTACCCAAGAAAGCATGAAACTCATCAATCACAATATATTTTAGATTACTAAAAGCTTGTTTGACCCAACCTGCATCCCGAACCAATAAAGATTCAAGCGACTCAGGTGTAATCAAAATAATTCCGGATGGCGACTTCTTTTGCTTATTCTTTTTACTCTGTGGACTATCACCATGCCATGGCGTCACTTGCATATCGAGCAGGTCTGCTAAACTCTCAAGCCTTCGATATTGATCATTAATGAGCGCTTTTAGTGGACTTATATATAGAATGCCTACTCCGTTGCCCTGCCCCTCTTTCTCATATCTATCTACATTCTGCGCATCATATGACTTGATAAGGGCGCTACACGCTGGCAAAAAGAACGCTTCAGTCTTGCCAGCAGCAGTCGCCGCACTAATCAGTACGTCGGTTTTTTCAGACAAAATTGGCGCGATAGCCTTAGCTTGCACTTCGCGCAATCCACTCCAACCTTGGTTAAATATCCAACGCTGTATACGGAAGTCGAGCTGGAGATGAGCGTCTCTCAAAGGTAGTTTCTCATGTTTTTTATTGATACTATTGGTGACCTATAGCCTAAAATCAGTAAGCTCGTCTTCTTCATCCATACCACTCATGTCAATGTCCATATCGGATGGCATTTCAGGGTCGATAGTTACTGATTCAATAAGTTGATCCCATAAAATGTCTGGATTTTGGTCAATGACAGCTAGCATATCCAAAAATGCTTTAATGGTATTGCGAGGCGTTCTAAAGTAAGCATCACCGATTGTTTGACTACAATGCTGTAAAAAAGCTTGTAAGGATTCATCAGGTACCAGATATTCAGTTTCATCACCACCCGCATAAACATGACGCAGGTTTTTAAGTAAGATATATAACTCTTCTGGTGTGAGGCTCGCCAAATGCAATGCAGGCGAAGAATAGTCAATGACACCTGCCCGCTTGGCAAAGCTATTATCTGCTAATCGCGTTTGCAAGGCGTCATAGCTATACAACCCTTTGCGCGGATCGAGTAGAAACTCTGGCGTACCGCCCAATAAAAACCCTAGAGACTCAGCGGTACCTTGTAAGCAGTCATTTAGAATACGTAGAATCTGCTCATAATTGGCTTGGCGTGCTTGTGTGCTATTAAGCTTATACAAGTTGACCATCTCATCAAGATTGACTAACAATCCTTGATAACCTGCCTGCCGTACGAATAAACTCATTATTTTAAGCGCATCGTAAAAAGAGGCATCAGATATGATAGTACGCACGCCTAAATCACGTCTAGCATCGGTCTTTGTTGAGTACTCTGCACGTAACCATCGAATCGCATTGACCTTCAGCTCATCATTACCTTCTTCGTGACCTTGCCAATACGCTTCAATAACCTTAGCAAAATCATAGCCCCCAACCAACTCTGTTAATTCAGCCAGTTTGTGCTGGATAACCTCACTAATAGCCTCATCAGTACTATCTGCTTGTTTGCGCGCTTCTGTAATGAAGCGCTCTACTACACTGGCCAAACCATTACCATCTGGTTTATTACGAGTAGACAAATTACGCATAAGCTCAGAATATAAGTTTCTTGCTTGTCCTGACGATGCTTGGATACGCCTGTCAGGCGACAAATCAGCATTAACAGTGACCAGTTTGCGCTCAAGCGCAATGGCCCTTACCACACTTAAAAAAAAGGTCTTGCCTGAACCATACTCACCAATAATAAGACGAAACGCCGAGCCACCATCAGCGACGCGCTCAATATCACTTATGAGCGCTTTGAGCTCATTCATACGCCCCACTTGGATATGCTGAATCCCGACCTTGGGCGTAACTCCCGCCTTCAATGATTGAATAATAGCATCACGCTCTTTTGCTCTGATTTTTTTCCTGGTCATTATTCATCCTTACTGATTCTTATATTTAGTCCAATACTTTTAACTCTTCGACAATCTCATAGTCAATCACTATCTCATCCTCAGCTTCCAATACTGGGGCATCGACATTATCGTACGACCAATCATTGATAGTCTCGATAGCCCCATTTATCATTAAATTTAAGGACTCACATAACACTTCAGCTTCCTCTATTTGCCATACCTCTTTACTAATCAACTGCCGATAAAGCTTACTATGAATAGTATCTAAACCTTTAACAACAGATTCTTTGAGCCTATCAGCTTCAGTGTCATTATTTATTTGCTCATCTGATAGCGACTCATTATCCATTTCCATATCATCATTATCTGCTGCAAATATACTCGCCAGCATTGCTTTAGCGTCGCCTGTCTCGCTTTCATACGCAGCTAATAATTCTGCATTAAAAATATATGGCTTACTATTACGATCTGAGACATTAGCATTAGCCCCAATACTATTGTCACTGGTCGTCTTTTTCTGTGTTCCATCACTAAACGTTGGCATACTCTTTTTAGCACTGGTTAAATGATGAATATCACTAATCACTGAGTTTTTATCAAGACCTAAAGCCTGATACAACTTTTCAATTTGTTTGATTTGACTTGGCTCTACATTCCCGTTAGCTAAGGCAACTGAAATGATAAAACGACTGATAAAGCTAATGTGCTTTTCATCAAGTAATGCTAGCTTTGCCTTTAGACCCGCCATATTATCGGGGCTATTTAAGCGCCATAACAGATAAGCCTTTAGCGACGCCTTTTCAATAGCAGTAAGCTTAGGGTCTTGCTCAATAATCGTCAGTAGCGTATCCACCTCTCTTTTATCGATATAACCATTAATGGTTGCAACCATGGCACCCAATCTAAGCGCCAAACTGATCTGGTGAAATGATGCACTCGGCTCAAAGTTTTGACCATGACCACCATCAAATAAAACCACACACCCATCTGTCTTAAAACTCGTCTGATGATAACGCTGATCTGGTACAACACCAAAGCCAGCCAACTCCGCTAAATTGGTAATCATCTCACCATATTTTTTAGTAAATGATTTGGGCATAGTATGTGACGACCACTCATCCAAATGTCTCCATAGCTCTTTAACTGTCGTCAGCCCTTCATCGTTTTGAGTAACAGATTCTGCCCATGCCTTAAAGTTTTGTATGACTGGATACTTTTCTTGATACGCCAGCTGCTGAATCAGCGCTTTTGGCAGTAATATAATAGCGTCTATGTCTGTTGCAGAGTTACCTTCTCTACCCAGATGGCGACTGTAAGCATCCAAAGCCTCGTTACATTGTTCGGCAATGGCTATCAGTTTTTTGACAGGTGCTTTTAAAACGCTTGGGTCTTGCAAATCATCAAGGGTAAGGTCAACACTCACAATGGATCGACTCGCAGCATGATAACTGATCTTTAATTTGGTTTTATTAGGAGGGACGATAAATCCATTTGGATAAGCTTTTTGATATAAAACCTCAAACAGATCGCTAAACTCTGATTCACAGCGTCTTGCAGGTGTTTTGAAGTTATATTCATTAGAAAAAATCAGCCACTCCCATGCTAAGGTGGCAGGAATAGGTAGCTTTAAGGTTACCATTTTTGCTAATTGCATTTTAAAGGTTAGATTTTGACTACTGGCTGGCGGCGGTAAAAGCTGTGCTGTTTGTATTTTTGATTCAAAAAGTGGCGAGCGTACTAGCGTCATAAACTCTAAAAAATTCGCTGAATAATTACTGAATGAGGATTGTTTGCCATAAATATCATGCAGCCGTAACACCTCATTATAAATATTGACAAACTCATCATCAGACACGATATCGTTACTAATACCTTCAATCACCCTACGTTCAAACCCACCAAAGTAAATGAAAACATATCCAATTGGTGTATTGGGATTCGTCCGATCTGAAGCCAACCAGTCTAAATAAATCCCGCGGCATAAGGGTGATAGCGTATCATAACTTGGCCAATAGCCAAGTGACTCGTCACTATAGATCTGTGAGCTGTTATCAATTGCCTTTGGCGAACCGACCGATAAGCTATCATTTATTAACGATGGCTCAATGCCGTAACCAATCAAAGTTTCAAGCTTGCCACCAAAATAAAAGAAGCCCTTATCAATGATACGTCCCTGTATCTTTAGAGACTCATACCTTGATACCCAGCGTCCTAGCTTATGATTCGATGAAGCGATATCATGCTTTTTCTTATTTGATGAGATTACAAAAGTTGCTAGCTCATCAATATCATCTAAATGCTCATTACGATATCCGCACGCCTTGCTCTGTTTCGCAGAACGATTTTGGGTGCTAGGATTAGTGAAGTTATTATGACTTACAACGTCTGAATTAACTTTGGTCTCTACAATAATTTTAGACGGGTCTATATCAGGCGGCAAATCTATGAAATGATTTTCCGCCTCATTTTTTTTGGCGTTATGTTTCTTTCTAAATAGCGCCAATACATTGTCGATAAAATTTTTCATTACCTGTAAAACCCATTTCAAGAGCATTAACTAAAAAAGTAGTATAGCAAGATCAGAGTTTAAGCGTTTTAAGAAAATTATGTTCTGTAATAATATTGATGTCGATATCTACTGCAATCAGTTCAATATAAAATCGATACAGCCCATATCATGAAACAGTTTAGGCAAATCATTCTCCATCCATCCTTGGCGCAGAGGCTCTCAAAGCCACTTTCATCTATATAGACGATGGGGTAGCCTTGCTGCATAAAGCTATCAAGCTTACTTAGATATATCACTCTCTTTATCGGACACGCTTTTGGATGTTCCAAGGTCTTTTTTTTGACTAATGTCGAGGCGTTTTAGGGCATGAAAGATACCCGTTTTACTACAGTTCAAGCGGCGAGCTCTTTCGTAGTTATAATCATCTGGGTATCTTCTGACGTCTTCGATCAATCTGTCATCAGGTATTTTAGTCGGTGCTTTATTTCTCTTTGTTTTAGGAACTAAATTCTGCTGCCAGCTGTGAATAGTACTGGTGCTAAGTCCATAAAACAAAGAAGCCTCTCGAATGGTCATGCAATTAGCGATGCTAGAAAGTACCTGTTTGCGATAGTCTATTGAATAGGTCATAGTTGATGATGTTAAATTAATTTGTTATAAGTATTGTATCGGTTTTATCTGGATTAGACTATAAATAAGCTTTTTAGATACACTGGCTTTAACATCAACACCTTGCTTTGCTGCGCTATCAGCAACTTCTGTACGTTTTATAGACAGCTCATCTTTTCTGAATTGACTATTTTTACATCGATAGCCAAAAAATTCATCATCTATCCCTATACAAATGGTATCTCATATATGAACTATTAATAATAGACTAAAATTGATACTTTTATCCACCAATAAATATGCATTGCCATGCTGTAGCAGCATCTATCAAGTGTAAAACAGCTATGACCTATTTAGCCAGTCATAGTGATGCGATATTATAGCAATAGTTACCAACTACTTGTCCAGCACAAACATTATCAAAGGCGAAGATGCTGGCGAAAGAATAAACGAAAGGCAATTCAAACATCATATTTATCGCCAGATTATTGCTGATTATGGAAGCCTTTCCGGGTTATGCTAGTGAGGATTAAAGGGGCTGTTAAAAGATCGATTGATCTATACGCAGCCTAATCTTAATGATGTGTTGGAGATGGGGAACATCTTTATGAGCTGCTAGAAGTAGCGTTCACTTAGATATTCGATGGTGTATCAAAAAGTATGCTGATTGAAATTTGAACAATTTTTGAAGCCTTGAAAGCCCTATATAAACAGAGAACTTAGCATAGGTTTCTGATTGACTTTTATCGCCAGCATAATTTTTAGAACACCACCAGATATTCAATTGCACTTTCATAAATAAAATGATGTTGGACAGATTCAAAAACTAGCTTACCTACCCCAATCTCACTTAAAAATTTTCTAATCTACCAGTGTGAATAGTTATCAAAATGATAATACATGCCTACTTCCATATGCAGTATTCGATATAGGAAAACGTTTATTAATATTACAAATATTTTCTACAATCCATTCAAGACCCATATCACCATAAAGGTGTCGAGTCACAATGAAAGGCTTACGAAGTCACGAGCATGCAAAAGAGCCAAGACAGACCAATAACATTATGTATTGATATATTTTGATTTTATACTTATAGCTAAATAAGCATGACAAGCACACAGCAGTCTTAGTATTGCTGTGCGCTACTTTGATAGGTTGGGTTAGCACTTAGTATATTTAGATACTGCTGACCATCGTATCGGGCGATAAAATCGCTGCAAGCGCCTCATCACTAAGCAGCTTTTCTTGCCTGACTAGCTCGGCGACGCCTGAACCGCTCAGCAGCGCATTTCCTGCAATACGACTGGCATTCTCGTAGCCGATGTGCGGTACCAGCGCGGTCACGATACCGATGCTGTTTTCAACATGCTGCGCGCAGCGGGCTTCATTGGCTGTAATCCCTTGAATGCAGCGCTCATCAAGCATCGCAATCGACTTTTCTAACAGACGCGCATTATTGAGTAGGTTATAAACAATCAGTGGCTCCATTGCATTGAGCTGCAGTTGTCCTGCTTCTGCTGCCATAGTGATCGTCATATCTGTACCCATCACCTGAAATGCCGCTTGGTTCATGGCTTCAGGAATCACAGGGTTAACTTTACCAGGCATAATCGATGAGCCAGGTTGCATGGCGGGCAAATTAATCTCACCCAGACCCGTGCGCGGTCCGCTGGATAATAAGCGCAAATCATTGCTTAACTTGGACAACTTAATAGACAGGCGTTTAAGCGCACTCGAGAAAGTAATAAATGCTCCCATATCCGCGCTAGCGGCGATCAAATCGTCGGCAAGCGTGACTGGCAGACCGCTGATAGTTGCCAGCTCACTCACGGCTAAGCTGGCGTAACCCTTAGGCGCGTTGATACCAGTCCCAATCGCCGTACCACCTAAATTCACTTCGCACAACTGTAGGCAAGCCTGCTCGATGCGCGCCGTCTCACCGCCTAGATCACTGGCAAACGCATCAAACTCTTGACCCAACGTCATGGGCACTGCATCCTGCAGTTGAGTACGGCCCATTTTTAAAATACTGCTGAACTCCTTGCCTTTGGCGGCTAAGCTGCTCTGTAGCTTGTTGATAGCCTCTTGTAGTGGTTGTGCTGCAAACACAATCGCCAGACGCGCCGCGCTGGGATAGACATCATTGGTAGACTGCGAGCGATTGACGTCGTTGTTGGGATGCAGATGACGGTATTGACCGTAGTCAAAGCCCATTTTTTTTAGGCCGATGTTAGCAATCACTTCGTTGGCATTCATATTGGTCGACGTGCCCGCCCCACCTTGAATGAGATCCACGATAAATTGCTCATGGTGCTCGCCTTCTATCAAATCCGTACACGCCTCAGTAATAGCGCCGAGCTTATCTTCACTAAGCAAACCATGCTGGTAGTTGGCCTTGGCAGCGGCGGCTTTTACCATTGCCAGTGCTTTGATCAAATCAGGAAAGTGACTGATTGACACCCCTGTAATATCAAAATTTTGCGCGGCGCGCTGCGTTTGAATGCCATAAAGGGCGGTTGCAGGAACGGCTTGCTCGCCCAGCAAATCTTTTTCAATGCGAGTATGTGCTTGGTCAGCGACGAGATTATCGGTATTTTTCATATTGTTATAACTTCTTAGCAATGAGAGGGGTTTAGGTAGTAGGCAGACAAACATGAATCCATTGAGCGTTTTGTCTTAGCGCTACTAAACATTGGCGCTATCGTAACCGAGAAATAAGCAACAGAAAAACGCAAATATTCGGCTCTCAGACCCAAAATATTTGATGCTCAAGAAATATGACAAATCAGACGGCTCTATCGAAAAAAGAAAGTTTTGAGGTAGGCCTTTTAAAGAAATTTTGAGGTCTGGTTTATAGCCCCAGTACCTGCTTTAGCGCATTGATTTGTGGCTGCTGACGATCGCTATAACGATATGCCAGCACCACTTCGCGCACCAAGCTGTTATCCCCTAGATAATGAATTTGGACGGGCGGCGCACTTCTGATCCATAAGCCTGCATAGGGAATCAAGGCCACACCTAGACCTGACTCTACCATTCTCACGATGGCATCCAGATCATTGATCTCCATAATCGTATTGACCTTAATATCTTGCTGCTTAAAAAATCTGTTGAGCTTTGCGCCAGCTGAGGACTGTAAGGTGTAGTGAATAAAAGGATGCTGCTCAAGCGTTTGTCTCAGACTATGAAACGGCCATTTTTTGGGACTGATCAGCACATAAGGCTCAGTCATGATAGATTGGGTTACGATATCTTTTGGTAAGGCAAAAGCTGGCTGTATGGTAATCGCTGCATCTATCTCTCCAACTTCGAGCTTGTCAAACAACTCTACCGCACGTCCAGGAACAATTTCTGTCTGCATGAGTGGGGCGAGTAACGTAATCGCTTTTAGCGCCTCGGGTAAGATACCCACTTGCACTGAGTTGATCGAGCCAATCCTAAGCTGTCCATAGTAGCTGGCAATATCCGTCTCTGAGGACAGCGGCATCGTCGAGTAAAGCGCCAAAATCTCTTTGGCGATCGGCAATACGCGCGTGCCTTGCGGGTTAAGGGTGATCGCCCGAGCAGAGCGGGTGAATAATGACATGCCTAAATTGTCTTCTAAGGTTTTGATTTGGGCGCTGACCGCCGATTGGGTCAGATTGATATGCCGAGCCGCCGCCGCAAAGCTGTCTAACTCGCAGACGGCGACAAAGGTTTTAAGCTCTCTTATCATTGATACCACCATATTGTCAAAATATGTTTTTAACGCTATAAAAAAGCCAGACCCCGTAGGTATCTGACTGATTCATTTTTCATATCTATGCTGTGAGTCTAACGCTTAGGTTCGGTACAGCACTTTCACTACATGCCAACCAAATTTGGTTTTGACCAAATGCGGAGTGAATAGCTCACCTGTAAAGCAAACTTTATCAAAGGCAGGTACCATTTGCCCTTTGGTAAATTCGCCCAAATTACCACCCTTTTTGCCTGAGGGACAAGTTGAGTGCTTTTTAGCCAGCACATCAAAATGCGCGCCATTTTGCAGCTGGGCAATAAGGCTTTCAGCAAGTTCTTTGTTTTTGACCAAAATATGTAGTGCGCTAGCAGTACGAGCCATGAGAGATACCCTTCTAAACGATCAATAATGTGGACATTATAGCATTACTCGTGGCACTTGCTTACCTTACTGCTGGATTGACTATGTTTAGCGTATTGGTGTCATAGTGACCAGCAAAGAATTGCTGTAAAAGTTGCTCAAAAGTACTGTCTTTGCCAGCCGCTAACGCAAAGATGGCCAATGAAAAATACAACTTGAGCTTGTCTGGCGTGCCAAAAATATCTGACGCGCTGTTATCAGGATGTGGCTGCAATAGCTTGGTACACTTAGTCTTGTGCAGTATCCATCTTTAAGCATGGTACGATAGATACCGAACGATATCTTTTTTGTGTGCAAGCTTGAGAATTACCCGTTCGCTATTTTTTCATCACTTTATTAACACTGTTCAACACCACCTATATATCTATAGTCGATATCAGTGCTTACCATAGATCATATTGTTAGATTCTTGATTCTGTCTAAATCCAATAGTGCCTATAATTTTCTAAGCAAATTCTTTAGAACTCCTTATTCAACCAGCCGTTTATACCTTTTTCTGCCACTCGCGCCCCCACCACCAGAACAGGCATCGTTGAGAGTATCACCTATCAGCATTCAGATGGGGCACTACACTTTTATAGCATAGGCGCGGTCTCACCTGATTGGCTACTCACCCAGTCACTGCATACCCGCAGCTTTCGCCAGCAGTCCTGTTTGGACATCATCAGTCAAATACTCTCAGACTACGATTTTGAATGGCAAGCCACTAACCACATCATGGACATGCCCATAAAGTAACAGGTAAAAAATATTTTCTTAACGTTACTTCTTCTTTTCTATTACTGTTGTAGATTATTTTTATTGCGTGACCAAGGCATGAAATTAAGAATAAAAAATAACCCGAACCTTGATTTCATGCCTTGCAATGCCATATATATAAGGCTCTAGCGCTTATTTCTTTATGCATCTATTTTCAGTCTTACGGATACTTAAGACTCTTCGTCATCATCTTTGATATTTAGTCTTGTCTCTCACTCACTGCTTTCGGCAATCGAGTAATCACCTTTATTTCAAAATCAAAACCAGCAAGCCACGTCACGCCCACTGCCGTCCAAGCAGGATATGGTGGCTCTTTAAAAATTTTGTTTTTCACGGTCAGTACCGAACTCAGCTGATTTTCAGGGTCTGTATGAAAGGTCGTCACATCAATGACATCTTCAAACGTGCATCCTGCCGCCGCCAAGGTATGACGTAAATTATCAAAAGCAAGGATGACTTGCTGCTTAAAATCGATCTCTGCACTGCCATCTTGCAGGCTGCCTACTTGACCAGAAACGAAGAGCAAATCTTTTGATTGAATGGCAGCAGAATAACCGTGCTTTTCATACAGCGCGTGTCTGCCTTCTGGAAATATGGCTGTTTTTTGCGTCATGAGTGTCTCCGATAAGTTTTGATTGATATTGATTGTCGCTTGGCTTGCAACACATGCAGCCCTTTTCATGGTATGTCCTATGAGGTAACATACGTTACGTATATGAATTTATAACATACGTCGCGTATGTCAAGTTAATATACGTGTCGTATGTCATTTTATATTGTTTATTTGAAGGCACACTCATGTCAAAACGCGCGTTAAAAATGGCCGAAACTAGAAAAAACATACTCGCTGCAGCCAGAAAATCATTTGCTGAATATGGCTATTCAGACACATCGATGGATAAACTGACTGCAGAGGTAAACCTGACCCGAGGGGCGCTTTATCACAACTTTGGGGACAAAAAAGGACTGTTTGCCGCAGTCGTTGAAGAAATTGACTTAGAGATGGTAGCAAAGGCAAAAACCAGAGCAAAAAGCTGTGCAAGCCTATGGGAAGGATTGCTGATTGAGGGAGAGACTTATATAGAAAGCGCCCTTGATCCAGAAATCCAAAGAATTATCTTATTGGATGGTCCTGCAGTTCTAGGAGACCCTTCTCTTTGGCCCAGTCAAAATCGCTGCTTGTTATCTACCCAGCAGATTGTAATGCAGTTAATTCAAGAAGGCACAATGAAGGAAGTCGATCCAGAAGTCGCCGCCATACTCATTAATGGTGCTGGTATGAACGCCTCACTTTGGATTGCTGCAAGTCCCAATCCACAAGAGGCGCTACCCAATGCTTTGGCGGCATTTAAGCTCATTTTATCTGGGCTTAAAGCATAATTGCGCCTTACCCGACGCTTATCGAGATTGGGCAAAGTGACTTGGCTGTTTGTTGGTTTCATCAGCTTATCAGTCGCTTGATACACGCTACAACGCTCATTTTTTCTGGCGCTATTTATAGCGGGGTTATTGGCTTTACAGATTTGAATTCTGTATTAGAATGATACCGCCTCCACCGCTAGGAAACCCCATGATTGTTCGCCAGCAGCCGCACCCATTTAGAATATTTTTCACCCTGCGTGGCTCTATCGTTCCCAAGATCTATCCGCAAATTTTGCTGGTCACCTTGCTGAGCTTACTGACCACCATTATCCAGCACTGGCTACCCGACTCATTCCCCTATTATGGTACGGCCACCTTTACCTTACTGGGTATCGCGCTGTCATTGTTTCTTGGCTTTCGCAATAATGCCAGTTATCAGCGCTGGTGGGAGGCGCGGACGCTATGGGGACAGCTGGTCTATGATGCCCGTAACCTCGCCCGCCAAGTGTTGTCTTATATCGATGCCGATACCGAGCAAGGGAGGCAGATGCAGCGCGCTATGATTCATCTTACCATTGCCTTTACCCATGCCACCCGTCACCGTCTGCGTGGCAGTGCACCGTGGGCAGATATTGAGTCTTATGTCACGTCAGAGCAATACGAGCGCTTACGTCACGCCCGTAATGTACCTGATGCCATTATGCGCCTGATGGGTCAGACCCTAGGACAGATCCGACGTGAGCAGATGGTATCAGAGCAAATCATTCAAAACATGGATGAGCGCCTAAACTCTATGACCATCGTGTTGGCTGCCTGCGAACGCATACTCAATACGCCGCTACCCTTTGCCTATATGCTATTGGTACATCGCACCACCTACCTTTACTGCATCTTGCTGCCCTTTGGGCTGGTGTCTTCACTTGGCTGGATGACGCCACTGGTTTGTGCAGTGATTGCTTATACTTTTTTTGGTCTCGACACCCTCAGCGAAGAGCTAGAAGATCCGTTTGGCTTGGCAGCCAATCAGCTACCGCTGACCGCATTGTCACGCACTATCGAGATCAATCTGCTAGAGGCATTGGGAGACAGCGACATTCCATCTGATATCACGCCGATCAATGGTTATTTGCCATAGTCTTTAGGCTTATTATCGATAGTCTTTAAGCTCATTATCGATAGCGTCGATTAAAAGCAATCCATACCAAATACCATAATACACCACAAAAGCATTGCCTTAATCTGACAGATACTGTACGACTAACTACCGTTCGGTAGCTAATTATTATAGGTGATGGTGACCCTCATGCAAGCAAACATTCCCCTAAAAATGGTGGCGTCTCTCGCCGTCATCGTAGCCTTAGGCCCTGCCGCGGTAGATATGTATTTGGCCTCTATGCCAGAGATGGCCATCGAGCTCGATACCTCCTATGCCACGACCCAGCTGACCTTGACCGTATTTTTGATTTTTATGAGCTTAGGGCAGTTGCTATTTGGCCCTATATCAGATGCGATTGGTCGCATGACACCCCTATTGATAGGATTGACAGCCTACATTGCAGCATCACTGTGGGCCATGTGGTCACAAAGTATCGAAGCCTTGATTTTTGCCCGTATTTTTCAAGGTCTGGGGGCATCTATGGCGATTGTGGTGGTGATGAGTATGGTGCGTGATATGGTCGAAGAGCCGACCGCCGCGCGCATCTACGCGTTGTTAAATACCATTGTGGCACTAGGTCCGATTGTCGGCCCAGCCATCGGTGGTGTGGTCGGTGCATACTATGGCTGGCGTGGGGTCATGCTGGTTTTGGCATTACTGAGTGCGATGGTGCTATTTAATACGTTTCTTAATCTACGCGAGACCTTACCTGTCGCACAGCGTATCCAGTTAAACATCAAAAACGTCACCACGATTTATATAGGCATCCTCAAAAACAAGATTTTTTTGTTAAACCTGCTTGCCTTATCTGCCGCCTATTTCTTTTTATTTGCCTATATTGGCGGCTCCTCTTACGTCTATCAAACCGACTACGGTCTGAGCCTCAAACAATTTGGCTTGGTGTTTGGCTTGACCAGCGTCAGTATCATTGTCGGGGCGTTTTCCACCGCCCATTTGGTCAAAAAAATGTCGGTGTCACGCTTAGCCGTTATTGGCGGTGTCGTGATGATGGTCGCCAGTGCCGCGTGCTTGGTGGTTTACCTGCTGTCGCTGGGACTCGTTGGTATTGTTGCCAGTATCTCTTTGGGGCTGTTCGGTCTGGGTATTTTGGAGGCGACCCTGATGGCGATAGCAATGGATACGCAGCACACCGCTTTGGGCTCAAGCGCCGCTTTGTTGGGTGCCATTCCTATGTTACTATCCTCTATTGCCACACCAATCGCTGGGCGGCTGGTCGAGATAGATACCTTGTACTGGCTCATCCTGCTTGGGGTGGTCGGTCCCGTTATTTTGGCACTGTCCTATTGGGGACACCGTGCCGTGCAAGCTGATATCGCCACCTCGACAACATAACCAAAGAGCCATCATGTCCCATCCTAAACCGCGTTCAGATGCCAAGCAACGAATTATTAATGCCGCTTTCGACGTTTTTTCTACGCATGGCTACGAGGGCGCGGCGCTCAGTGATATTGCAGAGGGTGTCGGTATCCGCAAAGCCTCTATCTATACGCATTTTGCCAGTAAAGACGCGATATTTGCAGAGTTACTCGAAGATGCGCTGGCGCTAGAATGCGCGTTTATCAAAACATGTTTTCATATTACCGCTGAGTTTTCAGGTCCAGGCGAAACCTATTGCCATGCATTAGAGGTACGTTACAAAGAGGCAATTACGTTACGGTTTTTGATACGCATGGCTTATAACTCTCCCGTTCATTCGGTCGGCGTCATCACCGCCACCTTCAATGTGTACATTCAAACACTGACCCAACAGATACAGCTTGCCCTAGCGCCTTATAAGCTCGATGGAGCACAGCTGGTACTCTATACCGACGCCTATTTGGGCGTGATCGATAGTTTAAGTGTCGAGCTGCTTTATGCTGAGCGGCTCTATAAGCAGCGCTTAAATGCCATGCTTATGCTCTATTACAATGCCATTGCCCAACTGCCCAAACCCGCATCTTAAAACTCACATCTTCAGGCGTGCGCTCATCATACGCGACTTGACTTATGATGATGGTGTCACCATAAATGGTCTATATAGCGCTGAGCAAACCCGTGCACGCTAGCCCGTGCACATTTTGACTCAACTTTTCACACCGTTTCATATAGCGAGGTTTCCATCATGACTGATGATCCAAAAGATACCAGCAACAATAACAACACCCCTTCAAAAGCAACCAATAAAAAATCGGTCAACATGACTGAATTGAGCAACAACAAACAGGGCATCAAAGGCAAAAAAACCGATATTCAAAACCCAGAGCTTTGGGATTTCCCAATGAACTATCCGATGAGCATCATCGGGCATGAAGGCGAACACGAAACCTTGCTCAATGAGATCAAACTCATCCTTGGCAGCCATTTCCCTGATTTTGATTTGGCCTCTATTCAAGTCAAACCCTCAAAAACCAATCGCTTCCACTCTGCCCGCGTTAACGTGTATCTGACATCAGCTGAGCAGGTCAACAACTTGTATGCTGCACTCGATGATGCTAATACAGTACGTATGGTGCTATAAGTCAAGTCATAAAACTGATCGATATAAGCATAATCGTCACCCTTATGGCTGGCGATTTTTTATGGTCTAGGGTACAATCACCACCCTTAATCTTGCGCCCACTGATTGCCAGTTGCCGCAAAATTTTAGGAGCGCGCCAGCCCAAAAAATGCAACCTTTTTTTTAGCAATTTTTTATTTTTTGGCTCGATCGCGCCTATCCCTTATGCCATCGTTCCTTGCGTCAAATATCCATCATCTTGCTTATCTTACAACATATAATCTGCATAAAATCAATCTAGTATTTTCAGAAATTTCCCGCTATATTGTGCCTACTTACAACGACACACGCTATATATAGTGTTTACTGCTTTTTTCACATAGCAGTAGCGCAGGGTAGTTTTTTGCTTTAAAAAAGTAGCCACCTACCCCAATCTGTCTATAGCGATATAAAAAAAGGACTGCCAGAGCCATCTGCGCAGCCTCCAAATCAGCAATTTAGTATGAGGGCAACATGACGCATATCGACAAGATCCAAGTGACCAAACGTGACGGCCGTTTAGAACCAATCAAACTAGAAAAGATCCATAAGGTCATCGCATGGGCTGCGCACGATTTAGAAAATGTGTCGGTATCACAAGTTGAGCTAAAGTCGCACATCCAGTTTTATGAAGGCATCAAGACTCGTGACATTCACGAGACTATTATCAAGTCGGCCGCTGATCTAATCTCTGAAACCACGCCTGATTATCAGTATCTCGCTGCGCGCTTGGCGATCTTCCATCTGCGTAAGATTGCTTACAACAAATTCACCCCGCCGCACCTGTATGATCATGTCAAAAAACTCACTGACGCTGGCAAGTACGACGAGCATATCCTTGCTGACTACAGCCAAGCAGAATTTGATGAGCTCAATGACTATATCGACCACTGGCGTGATATGAACCTTGCCTATGCCGCTGTTGAGCAAATGGCAGGTAAATACCTTGTGCAAGATCGCGTGAGCAAGACCGTTTATGAGAGCCCGCAGTTCTTGTATATGCTCGTTGGTATGTGCTTGTTTAGCCAATACGACAAGTCAGATCGTCTTGATTTCGTCAAACGCTTCTATGATGCAACCTCAGAATTCAAAATCTCCCTACCGACGCCGATTATGTCTGGTGTGCGTACGCCATCGCGTCAGTTTAGCTCGTGCGTCTTGATCGAGTGCGGTGACAGCCTAGACTCTATCAACGCGACCACTAGCGCCATCGTACGCTACGTGTCACAGCGCGCTGGTATCGGCATCAATGCAGGCCGCATACGCGCCCTTGGTAGCCCAATCCGTGGCGGCGAAGCGCAGCATACGGGCTGTATCCCTTTCTACAAACTGTTCCAAACGGCGGTAAAATGCTGCTCACAAGGCGGCGTCCGTGGCGGTGCGGCGACCCTATTTTACCCACTATGGCATTTAGAAGTGGAGTCATTACTGGTACTCAAAAACAACCGCGGCGTCGAAGACAACCGTGTCCGTCATATGGATTATGGCGTCCAGTTGAATAAAACCATGTATACGCGCCTGATCAAAGGGCAAGACATCTCGCTATTCTCACCAGGCGATACCCCAGGCCTCTATGATGCGTTCTTTGAAGATCAAGACAAGTTCGAAGCGCTATACACCCAGTACGAAAACGATCCAAACGTGCGCAGTCGCAAAATCCCAGCCGCTGATTTGTTCAGCCTGATGATGCAAGAGCGCGCGAGCACCGGTCGTATCTACATCCAAAACGTCGATCATTGCAACACCCATAGCCCATTTGATGCAGCGGTTGCACCGATTCGCCAGTCAAACCTCTGTATGGAAATCGCCCTACCAACCAAGCCACTCGATAATATCAATGACGAAACAGGCGAAATCGCTCTGTGTACGCTATCCGCGGTCAACTTGGGTAAAGTTGACAACGTCAGCGACATCGAAGAGCCAGCCGAGCTCATCGTCCGTGCGCTGGATGCCCTACTCGACTACCAAGACTATCCCGTCAAAGCCGCCGAAAACGGCAGCATGCGTCGCCGTACGCTCGGTGTGGGCGTGATTAACTATGCGTATTACTTGGCTAAAAATGGCGCACGCTATTCTGACGACAGCGCGCTTGGTCTGACCCATCAGACGTTTGAAGCATTGCAGTACTATCTATTGAAAGCGTCAAACAAATTGGCAAAAGAGCAAGGTGCATGCCCTGCGTTCAACGAGACCACGTACTCACAAGGCATCTTGCCAATTGATACGTACAAAAGTAACTTGGATGATATCTGCCAAGAGCCGCTACATCTCGATTGGGAAACGCTACGCGGTGAGATCACCGAACACGGTCTACGCAACTCTACCCTAACCGCCTTGATGCCGTCTGAGACCTCAAGTCAGATCGCCAACGCGACCAATGGTATCGAGCCACCACGCGGTCTGGTCTCTATCAAAGCGTCAAAAGATGGCATCTTAAAGCAAGTCGTGCCTGAGATTGATAAGTTAAAAGATCAGTACGAGCTACTGTGGCAAATGCCAAACAATGACGGTTACCTAAAGCTGGTCGCTATCATGCAAAAATTCGTCGATCAAAGCATCTCTGCCAATACCAACTACGATCCTGTTCGTTATGCAGGTGGTCGTGTACCGATGAAGATATTGCTAAAAGACTTGCTAAACGCTTATAAAATGGGTGTGAAGACGTTGTACTACCATAACACGCGTGATGGTGCGAACGATGCCCAAGCGGATATGGAAGATGATTGTGCTGGCGGGGCTTGTAAGATTTGAGAACCGTTAAAAAATTGCACTGCAATTTTAGGTTCGCAAGAGAAATTCTTTAAATAGAACTACTCTTACGAACTTTTATTAAATTCTCATCAGAGGCATATTATGAGTAGATTTTCAGAGCAAACTTTAAGAAGTTGGGAACGACCAGCTAGCGAAAATGAAGAACAGCGTATTTCGAACGCAATACGAATGATCAAAGAAGCAATTGACTCTTCAGAACTATTAAGATCTAGACGAAATAATATTGAAGTCTTTATTCAAGGTTCTTATGCAAACAATACTAATGTGAGAGCCAATAGTGATGTAGATGTTTGTGTAATGTTAAAAAAACCTTTCTATAGCAACTACCCTATTGGTTACGATAGAGAGAATTATGGGTTCACAAAAGGTAATTACAGCTTTACGGATTTTAGACGAGAGCTACTTATTGCCCTAAGAGGTAAGTTTTCAGATGTTAAAGCTGGTAATAAATCTTTAAAGATCTCAAGTAACTCTTATAGAGTTGAAGCTGATGCTATACCTTCTTTTCAGTATAGAAACTATAGACATAGGAATAGTTTTGATCCTGATGTTTTTTTAGGAGGTATAAGATTTAATTCAACTAATGATGTAGAAGTAATTAACTATCCCAAACAACACATTGAGAATGGAAAGCAAAAGAACAGGGTCACGCAAAGAAGGTACAAAAGGCTGGTTAGAGTTGTTAAACGTATCAGACATCAAATGATCAAAGAAAACCAGCCAGTAGATAATGTTATTAGCTCCTTCTTGATTGAATGTTTGATATGGAACTTACCAAACGAAATTATCGTTATTGACTGCCCTACTGAGCGCTTAAGACGAACTATAATATACCTTCATAATGCAACGCTCAATGAGAGCTGCAGAAACTGGAAAGAAGTATCAAATATACTACCTTTATTTGATAACACAAGAAAATGGAATATATCAAAAGCCAATCTATTCTTAAAACAAATGTGGCAATTTTTAGAGTTTAGACAATGAAACATTTAAACACTAAGCTTTATATTTGGGCTCTAATAATTATTTCATTGTCGATATACACGATATATATATTTTTGACATCTTATTTTGTAGATATCGAGTATAAATCTATTATAGATTATCTAAAACCAATACCAACAGTTGTAACATTAGATGTATTTATAGCTGGTCTGTTTGTTAAATGGTTCTGGAAATGGAAATTGCTTTATCCTTGGTTTGTTCCATTCCCTAACTTAAACGGAACTTGGAAAGGGCTTTTGAAATCAAATTGGCAATGTCCAAATACAGGAAAAAAGCCAGATGCAATACCTACAATACTAACTATTAATCAAACCTTCATAAACATCAGCTGTGTAATGAGAACTGGTGAAATGTGTAGCGAAAGTTTTTCGAGCGAAATTATTCTAAATTTAGAAGCAGGAAGTACGAAGGTTGTGTACTCATATAAAAGTGATCCTAAAGCAGATATTAAACATAGAAGCCCTCCACATTTTGGTACTGCCATACTCTCAATTATAAATCATCAACCTATATTAGATGGTGAGTACTGGTCTAGTAGAGAGACGACGGGAACAATCTATCTTGAGTTTTGGAAGAAGGAAAAGATAGATATCTATTTAGACGATTTTGGAAAACATCCTATGTCCACTTAGAGTAAATAAACTCATTTGAAAAGATAGATACAAGCGGTAGGCGGGATTGGCTACTGTTATAATTAAAACCTAGACAGAACTAAAACGACGGAGGTCATGTGCAATATACCGCAATCATCAAAGACGGTGGTTTGTTTATCCCAAACGTATTTTCAGACCTAAACGATGGTGGCTCGCATATCGTACAAGTCGAGGTTGATATTGCAGCGGTGCGTCAGCAGTTAGAGGGGGACGAAGCACCAAAGACAACCGTCACCAAAAAGGCGGTGGCGAAAGCAGCTAAGAGGCCAGCACCAAAACCCGCTAAAAAAGACCCAAAAAAACCAGCGGAAGACGCTGATGTGAGCACTCTACGCAAAAGCGCACTGGATGAATTAGAAGCGCTCGATGATAGTGAGCTGAGCGAGATATTCAAAGCCTATATGAACGATGGTAAAGAGTCGTCACAGATATCACTAGACAACCTCTAACCCAAAAATCTATCGTCCAAATTTTATAATATAATCACATCCAGTCAAATCCCTATAAATTAATAACCATATCAATGATAAAGGCCGTCCCATGACTTACTCGATTTTTTCGCAAACGCCAAACAATGCGCTAACAGAGCCGATGTTCTTTGGTCAGCCAGTCAATGTGGCGCGCTACGACCAACAAAAGCACCCAATCTTTGAGCAATTGATTGAAAAGCAGCTGTCGTTCTTTTGGCGTCCAGAAGAAGTCGATGTGTCACGCGACCGTATCGACTTTAGCAATCTGTCCTCGCACGAGCAGCATATCTTTTTGAGCAACCTCAAGTACCAGACCCTACTCGACTCGATCCAAGGTCGTAGTCCGAACGTGGTGCTGCTGCCGCTGGTGTCTATCCCTGAGCTCGAGACGTGGATCGAGACATGGTCGTTTAGCGAGACCATTCACTCACGCAGCTATACCCATATCATTCGTAATATCGTCAACGATCCAAATATTATCTTTGACGACATTATGCAAAACGAGCACATCTTAGGTCGTGCCTCTGATATCGCCCAGTACTATGATGAGCTGTACCGCAACTCACAGCTATATAGCTTGTACGGTGCGGGTACGCACAACATCAATGGCGAGCAAGTGACTGTTGATTTACGATCACTGAAAAAGCAAATGTACTTGTGCATCATGGCGGTCAACGTCCTAGAAGCGATTCGTTTCTATGTGTCGTTTGCCTGCTCGTTTGCGTTTGCTGAGCGCAAGTTGATGGAAGGTAATGCCAAAATTATCAAACTCATCGCTCGTGACGAAGCGCTGCATTTGACCGGTACGCAGCATATGCTGAATCTTATGCGTAATGGTCGTGACGATCCTGAGATGGTCGAGATTGCTGGCGAGTGTTTCGAGGAAAGTATCGAAATCTTCCGCAAGGCGGCTGAGCAAGAAAAAGACTGGGCGGGCTACTTGTTTAAAGATGGCTCGATGATCGGTCTGAACAAAGACATTCTATGCCAATACATCGAATACATCACCAACTTGCGTATGGAAGCTGTGGGCTTGCCAGCCGCGTTCCCGCACTCTAAGTCAAACCCAATCCCGTGGATCAATACGTGGTTGTCGTCTGATAATGTGCAGGTCGCCCCGCAAGAGACCGAGATTAGCTCGTACTTGGTCGGTCAGATTGACTCTGATTTGTCAGACAGCGATTTTGACGATTTTGAGCTATAACTCGGGCATGGCGTATTTAATCCATACCATTTGATATCGTACCTTTTAACATAAGTACCGTAGGAGACATGATGACTTGGGTGATTACCAGTAAACAGCGCTTTTATTTGCACGACGACGAGACTCTGCTTGATGGACTGCTGCGTACTGGACATGATGTCAATTATCAATGCCGCGAGGGTTATTGTGGCAGTTGCCGCGTGCAGCGTGTGTCAAGCTCGCACGAGGTGGAGTATACGCGCATACCATTGGCGATGATTGATGATGACGAAATACTACCTTGCTGTTGCCGTGTTAAAGGCTTTATTCATATCAATCATGAGATGATGTTCGACTGACAATGGTGATTTGAAAGCGATCGTTTTCAAATAGGCCATAAAAAGCGCGCTCTGATGATAGAGCGCGCTTTTTATTTATATAGTGCATCCGATAACGCAACCATACTGTTTAATCGAGTGTATTCATGATGATAAATCATTATTATTTAGCGTTGACTGTGTGTAATAGCCCCCATTCAGCACTGATTGCCATTGGATTATTGTGGCTGCGGTGCGCCATTACGTTCAAACAGTTGTAGCAATTCTTCGCGTAAGCGTAAACGCTCTTCGTCAGACATCATTGGCACATCTTGCGCTTCGCCCTGATAGTTAGGGTCTTCTTCAAAACGCTCACCTTCAATCAAGGTCGGTACCACCACTTCTTCCTGCGCTGGGCGCTCTGTGAGTAGGATTTTAACCTGCGCATTTTTGCCATTGCGTAGGATCTGTGCATCAAGCTCAGTATTTGGCGATTTACGCGCAACGTATTGCACTAACGTATTGGCATCAGTCATTTCGACACCATCGATGCTCAAGATGACATCGCCCATTTTTAAACCACTTTTTGCGGCTGGCCCTTCTGGGATAACGTTCATCACCTCCACGCCTGTTGACGTTTCAAGACGAGTGGGATCGCGCAGCTGTGATTGAATCTCAATGCCCAGCCAGCCGCGACTGACGCGCCCATCTTTGATAAGGGCTGTCATCACCTGCTCAACCAGCGCCGTTGGAATGGCAAAGCCGATACCCATTGAGCCGCCAGATTTTGAGAAAATCACGGTGTTGATACCCACCAGCTCACCACGCGCATCGACCAGCGCACCGCCTGAGTTGCCTGGATTGATCGCCGCATCGGTCTGGATAAAGTCTTCAAACTTATTGACGCCAAGCCCTGTACGACCTGTGGCCGAGATAATGCCTTGTGTCACCGTCTGACCCACCCCAAACGGGTTACCAATTGCCAAGGCCAAATCGCCCACGCGGATAGGATCTTCACGGAAACCCAGTGGCGTCAGCCCCGTCATATCAACCTTAATCACTGCTAAGTCACTATCAGGATCGGTACCGATGACTTTGGCACGGCTTTTACGGCCATCGCTTAGCGCCACGGTAATTTCATCGGCCTTTTCGACCACGTGAGCATTGGTGACGATATAGCCATCCTCTGACACGATAACACCTGAGCCCAAGTTGGTTGCACCTTGATTCTGATCTTGTGGTACGCCATTATGAAACTCAAAAAAACGGCGCAATACGGGGTCATCCATATAAGGATGCTCAGACATGGTCTGGGTGGTATAGATATTGACCACCGATTGCGATGCGCGCGCCACGGCATCATGATATGACGCGATGGCAGGCGGCGTATCCGATACGGGTGCAGTCACTTGCTCGGGCGGCGTCCTCGGCGGCTCCCATGTGGCCTCTGACTCGGTCTTCATACTCACAAACACCCAAACCGATACGGCAATCACTGCAACCAGTAACAGCCAAGGTAACCACTGCAAAAATGGAGCCTTTTTATTGGTATTTGGGAATAACGACATACAAAAACCTCGATACAAATGATGGAAAACGCTCTAATACATGGTAAGACAGCGCACTCAAGTAGACGCTACGCCTTATTATAGCGGCCCTAGCGCCGAAATAACCAAGCATCGTGTACCATTTCAGTTATTGAAGTTATCGGGCTTTTTGCTAGATTATGTTACGATAGACACAATGATGATTGACATCATCTTTTGATATTTTGCACCATTACTTAACGTTCCGAAGCGTTCCTATCCATGCACATTCACAACCATGCACATTCACAACAAAGTGCCTTTCGATGAGATTGCCGAATTTGAATAATAAAGAGAATCATATGCACACTGATAATAGCGATACCAGCTTAACGGCTCAGCACCTGACCCAATTTTGCGATGAGTATTTATCCAGCGCGGCCTTTAAAGACTACTGCCCAAATGGGCTACAAGTCGATGGTGGTCGCCCCATCACCCATATCGTTACGGGGGTGACCGCTTGTGAGGCACTGATCGATGCGGCGATCGATGCTAAGGCGGATGCCATTATGGTTCATCATGGATATTTTTGGAAAGGTGAGCCTGAGCCACTGGTCGGTATGAAAGGTCGACGCGTGCGCAAACTGATGCAGCATGGTATTTCGCTCATCGCTTATCACTTGCCACTTGATGCCCATCCAGAGATTGGCAACAATGCCGCGCTTGCTGAGATGTTGGGGTTGACCATCACAGGTGGTCTCTATCCGCATGAGGCGCACCCAGTCGGCAATGTCGCGACCTGCGCGCCGCAAAATGCGCAGGACTTTGCTCATACCATTGAGCAAGCATTGGGACGCACGCCGCTACATATCGCAGCATCTAACATAGACGATGACGCCAAAACCGAGAACCAGCCCCAAAGACTCATCACTCGTGTGGGTCTGTGTACAGGCGGCGCGCAAGACATGATCGATCAGGCTGCCGCTATGGGCTGTGACGCTTATCTCTCTGGTGAGATTTCTGAGCGCACCACGCACAGCGCCCGTGAGCTTGGTATTGATTACTTTGCTTGCGGCCATCATGCCACTGAGCGCGGCGGTATTCAAAAACTGGGAGAAAAGGTTGCTGAACATTTTGGTATCTCAGTCACCTTTGTCGATATTGCCAATCCTGCTTAGCAAATACCAGCCCCCCTTAATCACTGAACAGCCCCCAACCCTCGATCTACCTCTGTCATTACCACTCAATTGTTAAGTTTTATTACCCTATTATTAAAATAACTTGAATAATAGGGTGTTTATCCCTATATAGTATGGTAACAAAATGTTTTGTCATGAAACTTTTTATCCACTATAGCCTCCAGTTATGGCGCGAAGTTTGGCTTATTACAGAGACTTCAAATAAGCCAGTATAGCTTCTATACGCTAAGCGTGGTATGTCATTCACGCCAAGCAACATACGGATAACCGTTTGTTGTGACGATGTTTGCAATGCCTGCCAGATACGCAAATGATGATTTGGTCTGTGACCATGTACTTGTGATAAAGGTGCTTTATTGATTATGGCGCGATTATTGCAGGTTATCGTAACAGAAGCTTTTGTATCATCAAATTCTCATAACTTTTTCATGACCCTATCTGCGTTAGATAGCCGCTATTTTTGTACGATTGGCTGTTTTTGCGCACCTTGACGCAACACGGATCAGGCCGATAATAACGCCATGATATCGGTTGTCATGGCTGTAGGCAGGATGGCGATCATTAGGAGACAGCATGCAGCGTATTACTTATCGTGTACCATTGTTAGCACGAGGGGCCAAACGCCGTATTTCTTATTTATTCCGAAGCAAAAAACGTCCAGCTATGGACTACCCGTCTGCTACTTCTACATCACGCTTTGGCAAGACCAAAGCTTTGATACAAGTATCCAGTATTGCCTTGCTCTCATTACCTGCTGAGAGCCTGACAACAATGAACACTTTGGTACCTACTTATGATCAGGTCATGCTACGTCAAAATTTGACTGTGGCCGCTGTGCCGGGCGACAGCACTTATTTTGCTACCGACGGTTTTCAGCATGGTTTTGGCTTTGATTTGGCTCGCCAATATGCGGACGAGCTCGGAGTAGATATCACGCTAAAGGCTTATGCCAATACCGCAGATGCACTGCGCGCGGTTGAGCTGGGGGCAGCAGATATGGCGCTGACTACTGCCAGCACGCGACTTAAAAGCCGTATGGATATGGCGTCGGTCAATCTCAGCTGCGGCTATGACAGCAGCCTAACCAGCAATGGCCTGCACCCTAAAGTGAGTTGGAGCTTTCAGCAAGCAGATGACGCACTGGCAAAAAAAGCCAGTTATTTTTTGTGTGACAATATTCGGCTCGACAACACGCAAAAAATGGCCGCATTTTACAATCAAAACCTTATTAAAGATGCCTATAGCCAGAAGCATTTTAAAGAAACGCTTACCAAGGAATTGCCAAATTATCAGGCATCGTTTGAAGAACAAGCACAAACGTATAACCATGATTGGGAGCTGCTGGTGGCTATGGGTTATCAGGAATCGCACCTTGATGCCAATGCTGTATCGCCCACTGGAGTGCGCGGCCTGATGATGCTAACCAACAATACCGCCAAGGCAATGGGTATCTCTAACCGTATCGACCCCAATCAAAGCATCAGTGGCGGTGCGCGCTATTTGGAACAGATGAAAACCGAGTTTGCTGACGTGCCAAAGACCGATCGGCTTTGGTTTGCACTCGCCGCTTACAATATGGGCCCCAATGCGGTTAAGCGTATCCAGCGCAAACTGGCCGCTGCTAATATTGATGAAAACAGCTGGGCGAACGTTTATGCCTACCTATCAGAACATCAAGCCAGCAATAGCCGCTATACCCAGTGTATGCACTACGTCAGCAATATCCGAAGCTATTTGGAAACCATGAAAACGCAAATGGTCTAAGCCGACTTAGCCATACTGACGCCATAAAAAAGCTGCGCTTAGCTAAGCGCAGCTTTTTTTGTGTCACATCCGAAAATGTCTGTATTGAAGGCGGTTCAGCGTATCTGACGCCATTAACGATTCGGTACGGTCAAACGCTGTCCACGCTGGAGCATGGTATCGGCAGCGATATTGTTCATATCGGCAAGCGCTTTGGTAGACACCCCATACTTGCGAGCCAGACCAATCAAGCTGTCACCTGAGGCGACTGTATAACTGACAGTCGCTTTAGGCACCTTAATGGTTTGACCACGCTGAAGCTGTGCATTGGTCGCTATATTATTGGTCGCGGCCAAGTCTTCAACTGAGACGCCAAGACGACGTGCCAGCATAATGAGGCCATCACCTGATTGAACTTTGTAGCTTTCGGTGTTGCTGAGCACTTTACCATTACTGCTGGCGCTACTGGCACTGCTACTATTACTGCTCGATGTACTCGTACTGCTGGTACTCGCGCTGCTCCCTGCTGCCGGAATCGTGATACTGCGACCCAAAATCAAATTAGAGTTTGTATTCAGTTCGTTTGCAGCAGCCAAGTCACTGAGCGGAATATTGTAGCGTCTGGCCACGCCTGTTAGCGTATCGCCTGATTGTATCTTGTAGCTGACCGATTGATTATTAAGCTGACGATCTACTTGACTCTTACTCGCAGGCACATTAATACTCTGGCCACGTTGCAGGCGAGCATTGGCATCAAAGCGGCTATTGACTGCAGCCACTTCGGCAGCACTCATACCAAGACGATTGGCAATGCCGATCAAGGTATCGCCAGATTTGACCGTATACTTACTGGTCGCCACTGAGCTGCTTGATGTACTGCTACGTGTCGGAGTGCTTCTGCTCGGCGCACTGAGGTCAGCATCTGCAGGCACTTTGAGCGTTTGACCAACATATAAATTATCAGTTGTACTGATACCGTTTAAGCGTGCCAAGGTATCCGTACTGACGTTAAACTGGCGCGCCAAAGCGATCAAACCATCACCAGATTGAACTTTATAGTTTTTCGTTTTGGTGTCGCTACTATTGCTGCTACTAGATGCTGAACTTGACGCTGCAGGGGTGCTAGCAGGTGCTTTTACCTTGCCCGGAACTAACCACAGTTTTTGGCCACGGAGCAAATCGGCACGGCTGCTCAAATTGTTATAGGTTGCCAGCTGGGTCACTGACAGACCAAAGCGGTTGGCTGTACCAATGAGCGTGTCTCCTGATTGCACAATATAACTTTCAGGTTGGCTTGGCGTATTGCTTGAACTGTTCGCGCTACTGGCAGTGCTCAGTGGCGCGATGGGTTTGGCGTTATAGAGATACAAGGTGCTGCCTGCAAATAAGCTGGCACTAGGGTCGATCTGGTTCCACTGTGCAATATCACGCCAGCTCACACCTGCTCGGCTTGCGATGTTCGATAAGGTATCACCACGTTTTACTGTATAGGTGCTGCGATCACCTTGTGGTTTGGTGCGAGTGTTGGCACTACTGGCAAAGCTGAGCTTTTTCTCTTTACCACTGGCTTCTAATATTGACTGCTGCGTTTGGATGGCAGACAACTTAATATTACCATCAATGGCACTGACCACGTTTTCTTCAGGAGTTTGAGTCTGAATTTGTTTGGCAATGAAGTCACGCTCTGCTCTACTGAGCGGTGGCTCTTGAATAATGGTGTTGTTTTGAGTGATCTGGGCAGAGGTGGTCGGCAAACTATTGCTCTCTTTTAGCTCTGCGTTGATACGGCTGGTCTCGCGACTGGTGATCGGCGGTTCACTTGGCACAGGTGCGCTACTACTGTAGACAGAGCTGTTGCTGGGCGTGGTGTTGGGACTGATATAACTGGTGGTTTGCTGCGGAACGCTAGCACTAGCAGCGTATTCCGCTAAGCCTTGACCTGTCGTCGGTAACGATGAGCTGGGATACGGCTTGCTATTATAACTTGGACTACTGCTACTGGGGGCTGAGGGGCTAGTTTGGTTGCTGGGCACCGCGCCAGCAGTCACTACGTTGCTGGTGCCGTTACCGCGCAGTAAGCTCAGCTTGGCATCTGCGTTAACGCTGACATCATTAGGAATAATAATACGCTGCGGCCCCGAAGAATCTACTCGTCCTGAGGTTAATGCGGTATTTAGACGCTCCAATTCGTCATAAGACACGCCTGTAAGCTGTGATACCTCAGACAAGCTAACACCATAGTTGACGGGCACACTACGAAAATGCTGACGGTTGGCAATCGCTGGCAGGTACACCCCATACTGTTCAGGTTTGGCCACGATCTCAGCGACCGCTAGGAAACGAGGGACATAGTTCATCGTTTCAGTCGGCAGTTTCAATGACCAGAAATCGGTTGGCAAACCGCGCGCAGCATTGGCGTCTATGGCTCTTTGCACACGGCCTGGACCTGCGTTATAAGCGGCTAGCGCAAGCTCCCAACTACCAAATTGATTATGCAACGCCGTTAAGAAGTCATAAGCGGCGCGCGTTGATTCGATGACATCACGGCGACCATCATAGGTGCTGCTCTGGTTCAAACCATAGATACGGCCTGTACTTGGGATAAATTGCCATAGACCTGCCGCCGCCGCACTACTGGTACCGCTTGGATCATAGGAACTCTCGATCACTGGCAACAACGCAAGCTCTGTCGGGATATTACGACGTTCAGCCTCTCTCACTGTATGGTAAATATAGCGACTGGCACGCGCCGTCAAACGGTTTAGATAATCTTGCCTGCTGGTAAACCAACTCTTTTGCCCCTCAATACGCTGATTATAGATGGGCTGACCACCGTTCATACGGTAACCTGCACGCAAACGGTTCCACAAGTCACCATACTGCTGAATGGCCAGCTTATTATCTTCAACCATGGCCATATCGTTCGCTTCGAGCAAGTCAGCAAGCTCATCTAAGCTTTCAGCATCCAAATATGCAGTCGAATAGTCGTCGCCGCTGGTCTGACGCGCTGGCGTCGTCGGCTTGCTGGTCGGTCGTTTGGTGATGACAGGCGTACGGTTGGTCATGCTGGTGTTTTTGACTGCCGAAGTATTACTACAGGCACTCAGTAGCAGCGTTGATACTGCTAACGTTAATGGCAAAGCAATAAAATAGCGAGAAGTTGATAGCACAGTAGACATGGTAATGGCAATTTCCTAACGGCAGGTATGTATGGAGATAAAATGGAGTGGCAGTATAATAGGCCGATGCAGATAAAAACTATCCTTATCTATATCTGTCGGATGAGGGATCGTTTCTATCTGATATGGCTAACAGGCGCTTAAGATCAGTCGGCCTGAGTCAGCGCTGGTTAATCAAGCGTTGACTAATCAATAGTAACTTGGGATACGGCGCGCAACAATACCGCGTTGCCTGTCGCTAGTGTCAAGGTGACTCGCGATGAGGTAACAAACGACACATTTTTGCCATCTTTGACCCAGCGTTCAACCGTATTTACATTGGCCTTGGCTTGTGAGCCTGAAGTGACGACATTATCGACGCTAATATTGTACTGATAGTCTGAAGTCTGGTTCCAGCTTCTTTGTAACAGTTTAAGATAACCATCTTTATCAAGACTGGTCGATTTGCCTTTTCTGGATAAAGAAATCAGCGCCTCATCAGACACCAATGCCGAGACTTTATTGATGTCTTGGCTGTTAGCTGCCGACTTCATGGCATCGGCGTAGTTTTGTACCAAGTCTTCAGTCATTGACGCCGCTTGCGCACTCACAGAGACGGCACTGACAGCCGCTACTAACGCACCTGCGGTAGCACCTTTTAATACCAGTGCCAATAACCTTTTATTACAAATACGTTTCATAATTATCCTTAACGTGGATTTTAAACACCCATTCTACGCTGTGTTGTTATTGTCTTTGCTCATTTGCCTTTGTCGGGCAAATGACTGTTACTTAGCGCGTTATCCGTATTGATGCGATACCGATAATAACGCAGCAACATCAGCCTATCTACCCTAGCGTAGCATTAAATACTCACAGTCATGTAACGCCATGTGTCATTATTGCATGTGCTTTTATTACAGCATCGCCGTGATAGCCACATTCCTGTCACATCACGCCAGTATTAGGTTTTTGGCTCTACTTGGTCATCATAATGCTCATCGTCATCAAGACGCATGCCCAAACGCTCAACCCGCTTATCCATCATCTGCCGCGCTAGCGCCTGCATGTCCTCTACGCGGTCGATTTCGTCGACAATTTCAAGACCCAGCAGGGTTTCAAACACGTCTTCTAACGTGACCAGACCCTTAACCTCACCGTACTCACCAACCGCAATGGCAATATGAATCCGATTTTTGAGCATCAAATCGAGCAAATCGAACAACTTCATTTTTGAGAACACAAAACTGATCTCACGTTGAAACTGAGTGAGCGGCTTATGCATGGCATGATTGACTTTTGCCAGCAGCATGTCCGTCTTGAGAACGAAGCCGGTGATGTTATCAAGATCACCATCATAAATAGGCAAGCGCGAAAACGTCAATCTTGGACGATCGACCAAGAGTTCAGAGACGGTTTTGGTTTGCTCAAAGGCAAGCATCACCGAGCGCGGAGTCATGATATCTTCAACCTTGATAGCGCCAAATGCCAAAAGGTTGCGAATGATACGCGACTCTAGCGGATCAATCTGCCCCGCCTCTTCACCAATACTTGCCAGCGCTGCAAATTCGCGGCGACTAAAGACATCCGTTTCTTTACCACGCACCAAAAACTTGGTCAAACGCTCAGATAACCAAATAAGCGGGTATAAAATCACAATCACAAAACGCACAAAATAGGCCACGGGCCCACTGAGCTGACGCCAATATACCGTACCTAATGTTTTGGGGATGATCTCAGAAAACGTCAAAATACCAAGGGTCATTAAAGCAGAAAATAAGCCAAACCATGCACTACCAAATACAATGGTTGCCTGCGCCCCTGCGCCAATAGAACCTAACGTGTTGGCAATGGTATTTAAGGTCAAAATAGCGGCCAAAGATTGATCAACGCTGTCTTGCTTTAAACGCTTGAGCATCTTGGCTTTTTTGGGGTTGGTCTCTTGCACATCAGCAATATAAGAGGGGGTCATGCTGAGGAGCACAGACTCTGCCATTGAGCAGATAAAGGATAAGCCAATCGCCATACTGACAAAACCAATCAGCATCAACACATTGGCAGTGGTGGCTTCGGGGGTATCAGCCGCCCAAGCCGTATAAGGAGCAAATAAAAACAGCAGCGCCGTTAGTCGCCCAGCCTTATTCATGCGCAAAAACGCGGACATCGTCGGGGGAGGTTTGGTAGATGCTGCCTTACGATAAGCGCGCGGACGAGATAAGCGAGAAGCAAGCAAAAAAGTCGGTAACAAGTCAGGTAACCTAATTAAAATAATTAAAAAAAGAGAATGAGAGAATCACTACAGGCGACCATATAGGATGATACATATGACCGTCTGATATTATCATTGATATGAGTATTTAACAACAAGATGCAGTGCCCCACCAGCGCGATTATCCGGACAAATAATCGCCTGATGATGCTGGTAATATCTGTGTCTGATTGCCTTTATATTCAAGTACTTCTTATAAAATTGAGTATTCATTGAATCCTGACACAGTTGTACCCATCTATCTGCTAATAGCAGCGCATGATAAGAAAAATATGGCACACCTAGGATTAACAGTTACCAAGTGTGGGATTTTTTGTTACTATGCGTCTAATTTTATTTTTACCTATCATATATTGAGAGAGAGATATGGAACAGTTCGGTCAACTCCTATTACCAGTTGCCTTCTTTGCCGTTTTTTACTTTTTGGTTATTCGTCCTCAATCAAAGCGTACCAAAGAGCACCGTGCTATGGTCAACTCATTGAAAGTTGGCAATGAAGTCATTTTTGCTGGTGGCTTGATGGGCCGTATTGAAAGAATCGAAGGCGACTATGCCGTCATCAGTCTCAATAAAAACAATGATATCAAAATCCAGCGCGCGGCTGTTATTTCAGTATTGCCCGCTGGCACGATCGAAAGCGTATAATTGTCAGTACGTTTGCGCCCAAAGCTTATGGCCTTAAGCGCAACGTAGAACGCGTCTTTATCTGCGTCATATCGATAACTGTGCCAAATCAAATGACCGTTATCCATTTGCGGTCATTTTTTGCATTGAGCTTATGACAAACTGCACTATCTAAGTGCCCTATCTCCACCCCTTGTCATCGTTTTATGACGGATCAGTTTTACGCGCGATTATCATAGCGGATGCTCACAGTAGCGACTGATTGCAAGCGCTAACTTCTCATCTGCCAATCTGTGGCCTGCGTTGCCAGTATTTTATCAACTTTAAGAAGTGATTATGCAATATCCCGCTTGGAAATACTTACTCATCGCTGTCGTGCTGATCATCGCTGGTCTGTATGCTGCGCCCAATCTCTATCCTGATGAACCTGCGGTACAGATTACGAGTTCCGCTGCTGGTACTCAGTTGTCTGAAGGTATCTTGACGCAGTCTCAAGATCTGCTTGATGACGCCGGAGTCAACTATCATGACGGTACGTTTGAGGGCAACAGTGCACTGGTTCGCCTTGATAACTCAGTCGAACAGCTAAAAGCGCAGTCTGTACTGCGTAAAAACTTGGGCGACGACTATGTGGTGGCGCTCAACCTTGCCCAGACCACCCCGCAATGGTTGCGCGATATTGGTGCCAAACCTATGAAATTGGGCTTGGACTTACGTGGCGGCGTGCGCTTTGTACTAGAAGTCGATATGAACAAGGCACTTGAGCAGCGTCTAAACAGTGCCAGCCGCGATGTACGCCGTGAATTGCGCAGCGAAAAAGTAGCGGTCAAAGGTATCAAAACAGAAACACAAGGCATTGTGCTACATTTTGCCGATACTGATAGCCGTAACCGCGCGCAAAACATTTTGCAGGGCTCAATGGGTACAAGGTTTGACTTGCAATCATCGATTGATGATCAAGGTCCAGCGCTTATCCTAAGCTACAACGATGCCACGCTTGATGAGCTCAACAGTTATGCAGTCAACCAAAACTTGACCACCCTACGTAACCGCATTAATGAGCTTGGCGTTGCTGAAGCCTTGGTGCAATCACAAGGCGCAAACCGCATCGTCGTTGAGCTACCCGGCGTACAAGATACTGCTGAAGCCAAGCGGGTACTTGGCCGTACGGCCAATCTTGAATTTCGCATGGTCGCAGAGGAAAGCGAAGATTACATGGGCGGCATTCCACCTGCAGGTACAGAAGCCTTCCCATTCAAATCTCTAGATGGTCAACCTGTGCTGCTCGAACGCCAAGCGATCGTGACGGGTGATAAAGTCACCAATGCTCAGACCAGCCTTGATGAAAGTGGCCGTCCTGAGGTCAACATCACGCTAGACAGTGCTGGCGGCAAGCTGATGCAAAACGCCACGCGTACTGCAGTCGGCCAGCAAATGGCAGTATTGTTTATTGAAAACAAGCAAAAAATCACCTATGAAGAAGATCCTGAGACAGGCGAGACTAAAGAGATCCGCACACCGTATGCAGAAACTAAAGTCATCAACCGCGCTAATATTCAAGCGGTGCTAGGCTCATCGTTCCGCATTACTGGTCTTGATAGTAATGCAGAATCGGCTGAGCTGGCGCTGCTGCTTCGCTCAGGCGCACTGGCAGCACCGATGTATTTTGTTGAAGAGCGCACTATTGGTCCATCACTCGGTCAAGAAAATATCGATAAAGGCTTATTTTCAACCCAAGTGGGTTACTTACTCGTCTTCATTTTTATGATCATTTTTTATCGTCTGTTTGGTTTGGTGGCCAACATTGCCCTAGCCATCAACGTGATCATCATGGTATCAATCATGTCGATCCTCGGCTCATCACTGACCCTGCCAGGTATCGCGGGTATTGTACTGACCATTGGTATGGCAGTTGATGCCAACGTGCTGATTTTTGAGCGGATACGTGAAGAGCTGGCAAACGACGTACGACCCAAGTCTGCGATTGTTGCTGGTTTTGATCGCGCCTTTAGTAGTATCTTTGACGCCAATATCACCACGTTATTGGTTGCGTTTATCCTGTTTGCAATTGGTACAGGCCCAATCAAAGGCTTTGCCATTACCTTGGCCATTGGTATCGTCAGCTCATTGTTTACCGCCATTTTGGTGACGCGCGCGCTGGTACAAATAGCGTACGGTAAGCGTAAATCTATCAAACGTTTGAGCATCGGCTAGGAGAAAAAACATGGCGATTGAACAAAACAATCCCCCAGAGCAGCAAAATACGCCTGATCGTAACGGCTCAGGTGGCGGTTCAGACGGCAATAACAGACGCCGTGGTCGTGGTAAACCACGTCGTAACGGCAAAGGTAGCAACAGCCAAGCCAATAATAACGCGGCCAAGCGTGCGCGCCAGCAAGATAGCGATCAAGTCCCAGCCACACAGACTCCGCAAGTGGCCACAGGCAGTGACGAGTCGTTCGATCATGCTGATGATGTCGCTGCTAAAGCGGAGGGCGGCATCAAGGCTATTGGCAATCAACGTATTATCCCATTTATGAAAATAGAAAAACCAATGGGGTTGCTATCTATTTTCCTTATCATTGGCAGCATCATTGCGATCGCCGTTAATGGTCTCAACTTAGGGCTTGATTTTACTGGTGGCGTCTCAGCGGATGTTACCTATGAGCAGCCTGTCGAGCAAACCGAAGTGGTCAGTGCCTTGGCTAAAAGTGGCTTTGATGATGCCGTGGTGCAGTATCTGGGTACCAACCAAGACATGCTGGTTCGTCTGCCACCGCAGTCAGATAACGTTGACGGGCTAAACGACTCACTCGACAAAGCCCTTGATCTGCCAAATAACAACGCAGACATCAGCAACGTCAATATCATTGGTAGCCAAGTTGGTAATGAGGTTTACCTCAACTCAGTGATGGCACTAGCACTGGCATTAACGTGTATGCTGGGCTATGTGGCGCTGCGCTTCCAGTTCAAACTTGCTTTGGGCGCTGTGGTCGCACTGTTCCATGACACCATTGTCACCGTCGGTGTGTTCGCGCTATTTGGTTTTCCTTTTGACTTAACGGTGTTAGCCGCGATCTTGGCCTTGATTGGTTATTCATTGAACGATACCATCGTGGTTTATGACCGCATTCGTGAAAACTTCCGCCGTGTACGTGGTATCAGCCCACGCCAGACGATTGATTTGTCACTCACAGAAACCCTACGCCGTACCATTATGACCATCTCAACGGTCTTACTGGTGGTACTCGCCATGTTGTTCTTAGGCGGCGATGGTCTATACTGGTTCTCTGTGGCACTGTTTATTGGTTTGCTTGCCGGTACGTATTCATCAGTGTATATCGCAAGCTCTATCCCGCTCAGCATGGGTTTATCACGCGATGACTTTGTGGTGAAGGTCAAGCCTGAATTTGAAGAAGAAATTGTTACTTTCAATGACCCTAAGATGTATGAGCAAGAATAACCTTTGACGGTTATCTATTGACAGGTCGCTGCTTTAGCATCGCCATACGCACAGTATCGACCGTTAAGATTTCAACAAAAGCACTCAGCTATTGGGTGCTTTTGGTTTTTATGACTCCTATCTTTTTACTTTTGCTGATAATAGCGCCTATAACCTAACAATAGTGGTCTCAACTGACCAAACACATGATAGAGTAATGGGTCTTGTTTTTATTTGCCAGTTAAGCGATTTATTATGTCTGCTCCTGCCTCCACGTCTACCACCTCACCGATTGATACCCGTTATGCCCGCATCATTGCCATCGCAGTACCCGTGATTTTGGCCAATCTGGCCATGCCGTTACAAAGTCTCATTGATACGGCTATTGTTGGTAATATGAACGATGCGGCCAAACTTGCGGGTATGGGTCTTGCGATACAGCTGTTATCCTTGATACTGGTCAGCTTTAATTTTTTGCAGTATGCCTCTTCAGGTTTGTCCGCGCAGGCACTGGGCAAAATGAGCGAAGATGGTCAGATCACTACCGCCGCGCAGACGTTGTTGTCTATTTTGCAGCGTGCATTGTTGCTCGCCGCTGGTATTGGACTGGTCTTGCTACTGGCAAAGCCTTGGCTGATTGAGTTTGGTTTGCAAGCACTATCTGCCAACCCTGCCAGCAGTGTCGCTGCGCAGCGCTATTTGGACGTTCGTTTTTGGGGCGTGATTGCTGAGCTGATGAATTTCGCCTTTATAGGCTGGTTTGCAGGTCAAGGCAAGACTCGCTATATGCTTTATCAGCAAGGCTTTATCGCGGTCGTTAATATCATACTGACCTTGTTTTTTGTTTACGGCATGCAAATGGGTCTGGCGGGTGTGGCGCTCGGTACAACCATTGCTTTTTGGCTGGGTGTGGTCTTAGCATTGTGGCTTGGTCGTCAGCATTTGCAGCTCTCATGGGTCGCATTTTTTAGCACCGACGCTAAGCACTTTACTAAAGATAAAATGCTTAGGCTATTTTCTTTAAATAAAGACATTTTTATTCGCACGCTCATTTTGACCGTCAGTTTTGCTTGGATCACTCGCTTATCGGCACAAAGCGGTGACTTGGTACTGGCAGCCAATGCCATACTATTGCAGGTACTCAGTATTTCAGCTTTTGCGCTTGATGGGGTCGCCGTATCTGCTGAGACGCTCAGTGGCCAAGCCGCAGGCCGCCGCGATTGGATACGATTTCGCGTGATTATCAAGCGTACAGGTATCGTCAGTTATGCACTGGCCATCGCGCTGAGCCTCATTTGGTGGCTGGTGATGCCAATGTATTTGCAGTTGATGACCAATATCACTCCTGTTTTTGAATTGGCTTCGCGCTATCAAATCTACGCCATCTTACTGCCTTTGATTGGCGTGGGTGCATATTGGCTCGATGGAATCTTCTTTGGTCTGACTGCTGGACGGGTGATTCGCAATGCGGCGCTGATATTGGCGCTGATCTTTTTTCCACTCAGCTGGGTGCTGTATCAGCAGTGGGACATCACTGGCATTTGGCTGAGCGTATGGGCACTGTTATTGCTGCGCTTATTTATTTTGGCTGCCTTTTTGTACCGTGCACAAAAAACAGGGCTTTATGAACGCCTGCAACCGCAGCATTAGGGCGTATCCCTATTTTAAAAATGGTAATAAAAATGAGATAGGTCGCAGACAAACAAGGAAAATAGCGCAAACAATATCGAGATATTGATCAGCTATTTGACGCCATTTGGCACAGATTTAGCCATTTTTAGCCCATTTAGTGATACACGTTTGAAGTAGGGGCATACTCTGATCATCCCCCAACATAAGCATATAACTATTTATATCGTAAACATTCAGGATATACCGTGAACACTTACTCTAATGAGCAGACACAAACAAGCTCACACTGGGCCGAGGGCTTTAAAAAAAGCATTCCTGTCGCTATGGGCTACTTGCCCGCTGGTATCGCCTTTGGCGTGCTGGCACAAGTCGCTGGTGTACCCTTATGGGCGAGCATGATGTTAAGCATCGTACTCTATGCAGGCGCAGCGCAATATGCCTGCTTGCCCATGCTCAGTGCAGGCTTACCTATTGGTAGTATCGCCACCAACATCGCCGCCATTAACTTGCGCCATATCTTTTATGCGATGCCGCTGCTACAGTATCTGCCACAGCATAAAATCGCCCGCACCTACTGTTTATTTGCCTTAACTGATGAAACCTTTTCAGTGTTGACCAGTTTACCTACTCAAGCACGCCAAGCGCTGATATTGCCGATCAGTTTCTTTAACCAAAGCTGGTGGGTACTGGCAACCCTTGTTGGCGGGATGATTGGTACCGCGCTGAGCGATTTGGTGCCGCATTTGGATTTTGCCTTGATTTGTTTGTTTGCGATTTTGGCGTATGAGCAGTTCAATAGCATCAAGCGCTATTTTCCCATTGTTATCGCCTGCGTCTCTGTGGTGGTGGCATCTACGTTGACTACCAACTGGCTGCTACTGGTCGCGATTGCCATTTGTATGCTGCTGATCATGGCGCGCGGCTGGTGGCAAAGCGCACAAACAGCTGGAGGTACCCATGGACAGTAGTTATTTGATTATCGCCACGTTTGCCATGGCTGCCGTGACTTTTGTGACCCGCGCCTCACCTGCCTTGATTCCAAGAGCTATTTTGGATAAGCCGTGGCTGCATCGCTTAAATGAGAGTCTGCCACTGTCAGTATTGACGCTACTGATCATCACCAGTTTGTCATATCAAGACTTATCTTTAGCCGTAGCGTGGCAAGACCCTGCCCTACATATACTGCTGGCGCAGTGCGGGGCTTTGGTATTGGTGTTATTGATTTATCATATCAGTCGTCAGTTACTGATCAGTATGGTGGCTGGCATTGCGGCGATTAACGGCTTGCTCTGGCTATTACCGCAAATCCTTAACTGATTCTGTGACATACCTAAAAAGACCAGACTCATAAGCGAGTCTGGCCTTTTGTAAATGCTGTCTTTGTTTGTGCTTAAACGCTACGCTTCATCGACGCCAACCATATCAACTGGTGTGTCAGACACCACTTGTACGCCTTTTTTACCAGTCTTGGCCGTATCATTGCGCTGCTCTTGCAACTGATCCAGATACGCTTCGTTGATCTGCCCAGTGATGTAGCAGCCATTGAATACGGCGCAATCAAAGCCTTCAACGCGGCTGTGCTTGGTGTCTTTAACGGCTTCTACCAAGTCATCTAGGTCTTGGAAAATCAAGCGATCAGCGCCGATGATTTCACGTACTTCTTCCACGCTATGGCCTGAAGCGATCAGCTCGGTGCGTACTGGCATGTCAATGCCATAAACGTTCGGGTATTTGACCGGTGGCGACGCGCTGGCGAAAAATACTTTTTTCGCGCCTGCATCACGTGCCATTTGGATGATTTCATGGCATGTGGTACCACGAACAATAGAATCATCCACCAGCAAAACATTTTTGCCTTTGAACTCTAATGGTACGGCGCTTAGCTTTTGACGTACCGATTTTTTGCGCTGCTGCTGACCCGGCATGATGAAGGTACGACCGATATAACGGTTTTTCATAAACCCTTCACGGTATTTGACATTCATTTTTAGTGCCAATTCCATCGCTGAGGTACGCGACGTGTCTGGAATTGGAATAACGACATCAATATCGTGATCCTCGCCCCACTCTGCGAGAATTTTGTCAGCCAGCTTTTCACCCATGCGCAGGCGTGATTTATAAACTGAGATGTTGTCCATAATAGAATCTGGACGTGCAAAATACACATATTCAAACATGCACGGCGTGTATTCTTTTGGCTCAACACACTGGTAAGTATGCAGCTTATGATCAAGATCGATAAAAATGGCTTCGCCTGGTTTGACATCACGCACGATGCTAAAACCTGAACCCGTCAAAGCAACTGACTCTGAGGCGACCATATATTCGGTGCCGCCATTTTCTGACATGCGCTTACCAAAGATCAGCGGGCGAATACCGTTTGGATCTCGAAACGCCAATAGACCATGACCTGTGATCAAGGCCACCACGCCATAAGCGCCTTCGACACGCTGATATACCGCAGATACCGCTTGGAAGATATCGCTCGCCGTTGGGTGCGTTTTATTGAGGTTTTGCATCTCATGCGCCAGCACATTGAGCAATACTTCTGAATCTGAATCGGTGTTTAGGTGACGGCGGTCTTCTTGGTATAGCGATTTGGCCAAGCTTTCAGCATTGGTCAAGTTACCATTATGGGCAAGCGTGATGCCGTAAGGAGAGTTGACATAAAATGGCTGCGCTTCAGCACTGCTTGACGTACCTGCTGTCGGATAACGGACGTGACCGATACCAAATTTACCGACCAATCTGAGCATGTGACGAGTCATAAACACATCACGTACCATGCCGTTTTCTTTACGTAGGTATAAGCGTCCATCTTGTAAGGTCACAATACCTGCCGCATCTTGACCGCGATGTTGTAACATGGTTAAGGCATCATAAAGAATTTGGTTGACTGGCTCATGAGCTGCAACCCCAACGACTCCACACATAGCTATGTCCTATTTTAGACCATACATTAGTAATACAACGGCTGCCTATCATAAGCCAACTGCGCATCATGATTGACAACCTGACAACTTCGCTTGCTAACACGAATCTTTGATGATAATAAAAATATGCGATTGTAAAGATAAAGATACTGCTTTGACAACCCATAAAACAGTTTTGCTTAAATAGTGCTGCTGACTGTTCTATCAAGGGCTATGATTGATTTATTTGCTCCCAAGCAACGCCTAACATGTCGGATGCCAAGGTTTTTGCCATCGGTGCGTATGGTAATAGCTCAGGCGCTAGCACAGACGTTTGCCATTGCGGCAGTTGCACCAATAACGGCGCGCTCACACTGAGTATCACCAGTACCATCAACACGTTTTTGGCCGCACCCAACACGCCGCCAGCCAGCTTATCTACTGCGCCCAGCTTTAAGGTTTTGAGCACGCCTGCAAACACTGCGGCGACGATATGCATAAGAGCCAGCACCACGACCACGACCAGCAAAAACGCCAGCGCCATCTGCAGCACCGAGTTTTGAACGATACCCGCCAATTGCGGAGCAATATCTCCAGCCAACTGAGTGGCAGCAATCAAGGCAATAAACCAGCCCATCAGGCCGACCGCGGTTTTGATCAAGCCAACTTGAAAGCCGCGCCACAAACCAATCAAGACCACAGCAGCGATAACCATATCCAGACCACTCATACTTGGCGCTCCGCTATCGATTGCAAAAAGGCACACTTATCAGTGAATAGGATCATTCAAGCTGACCGTCTAAAGCATCATAATAACCGCCAATGGCTTGAATACAAGACTGCACCAGTCCAGGCCCGCGATAAATCAGCCCTGTATACAACTGCACCATGTCTGCCCCTGCTTTGATTTTTTTCACCGCTTTAGCGCCACTATCAATACCACCCACTCCGATCAAAGTGACTTTGTCCTCTAACTGGTCTGAGAACTGCTGCAAAATTTGGGTACTGATGTGACTGACTGGACGACCTGACAGACCACCTGTTTGCTGGCCGTCTTCTAAGTCTTCAACACCAACGCGGCTTAAGGTGGTATTGGTCGCAATAAGGCCATCAATTTCAAAATCAAGCAGTTGCTTAGCGATGTAATCGACTTGTACTGGCTCTAAATCGGGGGCGACTTTAAGCACCAAGGGTACGTAAAATCCATATTCAGTCGCAAGCTGACTATGACGGTTTTTAATCGCAGCCAAAAGCTGGGTTAAGGCATCGCCGCTTTGCAGATCACGCAGGTTTTTGGTGTTGGGTGAGGAGATGTTTACTGTGATATAAGAAGCATGCGGATACACGCGCTCTAGGCAATAGACATAGTCGTCTGCAGCGTTTTCGACAGGCGTGGCTGCATTTTTGCCAATATTGATACCGATATTGCCTTTGTATTTGCAGCGCTGAACATTGTCGATCAGATAATCTACGCCGTGGTTGTTAAACCCCATGCGATTGATGATAGCATCAGCTTGCTTGAGTCGAAACAATCGCGGTTTGTCATTGCCCACTTGCGGCTTAGGGGTCACTGTGCCCACTTCGATAAAACCAAAACCAAGCTCGGCAAGCGCGTCAATATATTCACCATTTTTGTCCAAACCCGCTGCTAAGCCTACAGGGTTAGCAAATTGTAGCCCCATGCAGTCGGTTGGCTGCATCGACTGACCGTATACCAAGCCCAAAGCATGAGCCTTATTCGCCTTGTCCAATAAGGACAGCGTCATATCATGAGCGTGCTCAGGGTCCATCTTAAATAAAAAAGGTCGAAGTAAGGCGTAGGACATAATGACGATAAACCCTGATGAGAAAAAAGCGTGAATAAATTAAAGCGCTGCGATTATATCAGCTTAACAGAAAGAAGACCAAAGTTTCATACACAGGATCAGATGGCGACCGATCAGCGCTAACTTTGATTTGCTCATTACGGCACTGGTCGCTGATCAGCAAGGGCAATCCAACCGCGGATGATACGGTACAAATGCCATATAAAGGTAAACACCATAATCATCATACCCAAACCAGCCAGCAATACCGAACCGATGGCTAAGTTACCACTGTCTGCAAATATACTGATACCCAAACCGCCAAAAGCAAACGCCAACAGTATACCGCCAATTGCGAACAGTACGATACCATACCAAAAGGTCTTAATCTGCCAATCAAAATGAGTGGCGAGCCATGTATTATGAGCATCACCGCGCTTGGCGTAGTTCATAATAATCGGTACGATCCACAGTAAGCCTGCAGTAAAATAACTGACCACATAGAGCAGATAAGTGACATGATTATAAGTCATTAAACCGCGATCTCGGGTTTGTAGCTGTCTGTCTGTCATGCGCTCGTGTTACTCCTATACGTTTGTGCTCATTCATACCATGATGTATGGTGAATCTTGTGTCTTACTTTGTTTACTTTTTTATGGTAACGCTAAAGAGGTTTTTCAAGCGTATGCTTTTATGGCCTGTTTGGTATCAAGACACCAAGGTTAGTCGCCAACTTGTCTATCGTGTTACGGCATTGCGTATAAATGACGATGATGGGGTGATAAACAACTCCCTCATCACCTGCTGACGGTGGCTCGTACTTGCATGGCTTTGGTGAGTGCCTCTTGCTGCATGGATAATTGCGTGAACTGCCAACCTTGCGCCTCAAGTTTGCCCAAAGCAGCGCTGGCGATTGCCTGACTATTATGAGTAAAGCTCAACTGTACCGCATTACCCGTTGCAATCACTTGCGCATTGGTAACCCCTGCACTGCTCAGTGTGTTATTGACGCGGGTAGCAGGCGGCGGTGCATTGCCATCTTGGGCAGCACTGAGCGCATTACTGTCCATATTACCTGCCTGCGCGCGCAACCAAAAATAATCGGCCACTTGCTCTTGATAGTCGGCCTCGCTGGCTTTAGCCGCTTGGTGCACGCTATAGCCTCCATAACCACCCACCAATACCAACAAAAATACCATCAATATCACCAGTGCCAGCTGATCTCTGGATGGGAGGGATTGCCAACGCGACCATAGTTGCTGCTGCGAGACGCTGACCTTGGCCGATAAGCTATCGACCGCATCAGGACTGATCATTTTGCTGCGGCGCTGTAATATCTTCATCATTTATCCTTGATAACCATCAGATTAAGACGCTGCTGGCGCTGCTTGGGTAGCGCTATCAGTAGCCACATTGACGCTGATCTGCCCGCTAAACTGACCTGCATCATCACTGTTGACTCGCTCTAGGCTGGCGCTAAGGCCTTGGGCGCTAAGCGTACTGGCAAATTGATCCAAACTGCCACGATCAGGCGCAATCAAAGTAAATCTAAGTGCCGATGGCTCGATAGTGAGTGCTTGCGCTTTGAGCGTAGATTGTTTGATCAAAGGAGATATCTTTGCCAAAGCCGCCATATGCGGGCTGGCATTTTGACTGTCCACCCGCAATTTTGGCTGTAGCTGTACTTGCAGTTTGGTGCGCAAGCTTAGCGGCTCATTTGGAAACCATGACTCATATTGGGCGGCAATGGCGCTTTGGGTGGCAGTAGCGGCTTGCTCGTAGCGATAGACTTGCAGCGCGTCAGTGGCCATCTGTAGTACTAATGCTGAAAGCGCAACCATCATCGCCACACGCAAATAAGGCGACAACTGCGAGTCCGTGGTTTTGGTAAAAAAATTGAGGGCGTGCCGCTCAGGTGTATGAACGGGGGTTGGCGTTGCAGACATCATGGTCAAGGTTATCTGACGCGCCGCCAGCATAGCCGTCATGTCATCATTCATACCATTAGTAGTCGCATTATCTGCCAGCGCAGCAAGTGGAGCGGCAGCGGCTATGTCCATCATGTTGTCTATAGACAGGTCGATAGCCGGTAACTTGCCGATTTCAGTCAGTTGTGGCAGGCGCTCAAGTATCAGTGGCAAGTAACTGACAGCCAGACCTTGCTGCTCAGATTGTCTGATCAGCATGGTCTGGTCATCTTGATATAAGGTCACTTGCTGATCGGCACCCTCATTTTCAATTGGGCTGGGCAACAGTAAAAAATCAGGCAAAAAGGCTTGCACGCTCAGTCCTGCCAGCTGTGCGCTTTGTTGCCACGCGTCAATATCCGCTTGAGCCAAAGCATATAGGTGATGCGTATTGCCCTGTCCAACTTGGCGCACCAACAGCTGATCAGCAGGCGCGATAGACAGCTCTTCAAATAAATATTGCTTACCGCTGCTGCCCAGCTGCTTGAGCTGAGTAGCACTTAAGCCACTGGTGACTTGCAGCAAATGGCTACTTGGGAAATATAAGCACACGCTCTTTTTTCCATGAATGCCATAAATATCCTGTAGCTGCTGCCAGCTATCGACCGCTTGCCACTGCTTTGTATCCGTGTGCCACACAGCTAATGGGCTGTGCTGTGAGCGTAACCAAACGTATAACACCAAACGCGTCCTTATGACTTATGCCGATTGTCTATGGCCAAATATGAAAAGGGTACTGATGATCACAACCACCAATACCTATGTCTATACCATGTCTGTGGTTTGCCTGCATACTATCATGCTTATCTCTAACTGGGTCAGTTATCCCATCAAGGCAAGGAGAAATATAAGTCTCAATGCGGCTGCATGGGTACAAAACGATCAACCTCGGTTGCCATCGCTGAGAGCATAAAATCCAGCTCAAACACGCGCGCTTCGGCAAGTGCAAAGGACTCAGGATAGTCACCTGTCAAGAAGCTGGCAATATGCGCCACGATAGACATATGACACACCACCACCAAGCAGTTACTCTCAATATCCGCCAGGGCGGTGACAGCGGTACGTGCATCATCTCCTGGCGTGATGTTGTCTTGTACGCTAACCTCCCCTTCAGGTAGCGCGGCACGCAATACCGCGAGGGTCTGCTGCGCTCGATCGTAGGGGCTGACTACAAAATGATCGGGGATATAGTGAGCAGCAAGATATTCGGCTGTTTGCGCGGCTTGCTGCTTGCCATAGTCTGTCAGCTGGCGCGCACTGTCAGGGCGCGTCTCGTCTTCTGCTTGTCCGTGGCGCATTAATATCAGTTTCATAACCGTCCTTTATGGTTTGTCTTCTGTATGCACAGGTACCAAGTTGACCGTGTCATATGATGACGTGTCTTATTCTAAGTTTTGGTCTTGAGCATTATTGTTATCATCGAATGTGGCGTCAGGTGTAGCAGACTTGGCAACTTTTTTTGTCGAATCTTCTGCTTTTTCTGCCGCTTCATCATAGCTGGTTGCCTGCATCTGCGCAGTCAGCTCGGCGTTGCTGTGATCATGCGGCATCACGAACTCAACATCACTGCGGAACCCTGCCTCCATCAAGTGTAGTGCCACACCAAGCGCCGCCTTGTCTTCATAGATGACCGCATATAGGGCATGGGTGATGGGCATATAAATGCCTTCTTTGCTGGCCTTTTCGTGTACCTGCTGAATGGTGTTGACGCCTTCAGCCGTCTGACCCAATTTTTTGATGGCCGCATCAATCGTCATACCACGGCCAAGCATCGCACCAATGCGGTAGTTGCGGCTTAACTCTGAGCTACAGGTGGCATACAAATCACCGACACCTGATAGCCCCAAAAAGGTCAGCGGATTGGCACCCGTCTCTACCCCAAAGCGGCTCATCTCAGCAAGCGCGCGGGTTAAGAGCATGGCTTTGGTGTTTTCGCCCACATCGTAGGCGGCAGCCATCCCCATGGCAATGGCATAAATATTTTTGAGCGCGCCGCCAAGCTCGACGCCGCGAATATCATCACTGGCAAACACGCGAAAAAAAGCACTGTGCAGCGCGGCCTGTACGGCGTGACGCAGGGGCTCTGAGTCACTGGCGATCACTGTGGCTGACGGCATGTTTTTCATGATTTCGATGGCAAGGTTTGGCCCTGACATGACACCAAAATTAACCTCTGGCAGCTCTTGTCTGATGATATCGCTCATCAAGGCAAAAGTGTCTTTTTCCATCCCCTTAGTGAGCGAGACAATCGACTGACCCGTGATAAAGGGCGCGATATTCTTTAATGTCTCACGAAAGGCCAAGCTGGGCACGGCGACAAAAATAATGTCTTTGTCTTTCACCGTTGCCTCAAGGTCATGGCTGTATTTCAACCGCTCATCGAGCTTATGACCCGGAAGGTATTTTTTGTTCATATGCAGCTTGGTCATGGATCTGACTGTGCGCTTGTTGCGTACCCATAAAGTGGTATCACAACCGTTACGTGCGGCAAGGTTGGCCATCGCGGTACCAAAGCTGCCACCGCCCAAAAAGGCCAAGCGTAGTTTAGCAGGGTCTTTTTGCATTTTTTGAGTCATGTTTTTGGTCACATCGCTTTCTACTGCCTGCGGATCCAACTTTCTGCGACCAATGCCTGACTTGGTGGCACGCTCCAAAATACTGCTCAGTAGTCCACTTTGTTTGTCAGCCGCGCTTTTTTTAGTTGTGGCCTTGCCAGTAGCTGTCTTAGATGGTTCTTTGGCATTGTCCTTTGCAGGGGTCGCAGCGGTTTTTTTATCAGGGCTTGTCATATCCAGTTATCCGTGTTGTGCAGCTTATGTCATTGATCAGCTTATACGTTTGCTATAAAAAGGTATAGCATTATATGGCGCATGGGGTGGTGTGGTGATTAAGACTCAAAGCGCAGCAGCGGTTCGATATCGATAGGCTTACGCGTTGGGGTGTCACAAGGGCTGCTGCCCGTATAAACAAAAGCCGTGACATAATCATCCTCACCCACACCAAAATAGCGCTTCACTGCAGGCTCATTACACAGCAGTCCCGTACGCCATACGGTGCTAAATCCTTGGGCTTTGAGTGCCAAAATAAGGTTTTGTACCGCAGCGCCTGCGCTGAGCATTTGCTCAAATGGCGGCACTTTTTTGTGTTCTTGCATCTGCGTGACCACCGTGATGATGACAGGCGCGCGCAGGGGCATGTTTTTGGTTTTTTGGCGCGCTTTGTCAGACAGCACCTCGCCCTCACGCTGAGCTTGCTCTTCTGCGGCAGTCACAAAAGCACGGCCCAGCTCGTGACGGGCGTTGCCTTCGGTGATGATAAAGCGCCATGGCTGCAATTTTTTATGGTCAGGTGCCGTTACGGCGCAGTCGATCGCAGCACGTATTTGCGCTTGCGACGGTGCTGGGATATTCAAGTTACCAATACTGCGTCTGGATTTTATCCAGTTAATAATTTGCTCATCGGTGACTTGGGTATTTTCTGACGCAGCCGCGGCAGGTACAGAAGGTAAGTCATTACTGTTATCGTCATGACGGTCATTATTGTTGTCTGCGGTGTCCATGGATATTCCTTATTATTTTATTATTAGTGTGAATGATGTTGACTGCCGATCACGATGAATGGCTATTCCGTGCCATCCAAGCGATGCGGTATTTTTAGATAATCTTCTGACTGCATCTCAAGCAGCCGTGAGCGGGTTCGCTCAATCTCAAAGGCCAATTTTTCGCCTTGATACAACTCTAATATCGACTGCTCGGCACGTACCAGCAGTTTGACGCGGCGATCATAAAACTCATCAACCAAGTAAATAAAACGGCGCGTCGGATCTCGGTATTCATCAGTCAGCGCAGGTACAGAGTCGACCAATACCGTGCTATAGCGGTTGGCCAGCTCAATAAAGTCTGCAGCAGAGCGCGGCTGCATACAAAGGCTGCGAAAGTCACAATATAACATCGTACCCGTGCAAGCGTTGATGTCAATTTCGCGACCATTTATCGTGATGGGATCCTTACTGATTTTAAGATTGTTGGACAGGCTGGCAAAGCGGTTGGCAAGCCAGTGATGATTGGCTTTGGTCAGTGGTGATTTGTACAGCTCGGCTTGCTGCAATACCCGCAAGCGATAATCAATACCAGAGTCGATATTCATGACCGTGGTGTGACGCTCCACTTCAGCAATCGCAGGCAAAAAACGGTCGCGGTGCAAGCCGTCTTTATATAAGCCTGAAGGCTGAATATTGGACGTGGCGACCAAGGTGATACCACGATCGAAGAGCATGGTGAACAGATCACCCAGAATCATCGCGTCAGAGACGTTTGAGACAAAAAACTCATCAAAACAGATCACCACTGCCTTACTGTGAAAGATGTCAGCGACTTTTTCTAGCGGGTTGGTTTCGCCTTGAATGCTGTTTAGCTCGTGGTGCACCTGCTTCATAAAATGATGAAAATGCTGGCGCATCTTACGCGGATTGGTCAAAGACTCATAAAACATGTCCATCATCCACGTCTTGCCACGACCAACGCCTCCCCACATATACAAACCTTTGGGCGCGACAGGCTTGGCTTTTAAGAAGCTAAAAAAGCCCTTTTTTTGTTCGACGCCTGCGTTTATTTGATGATACAAATCATCAAGGTAGCTCATGGCCTGGTACTGCTGCTCGTCACGGGTAAAGTCATCGGTACTGATGGCTTTTTCGTAACGCTGCAATGGGGATAATGGCATAATATGACTCATCATTGGATAAAAAGTGGACATGACGTCAGTCTATTGACGCATGTGGCTTGGGTTTTATGTGCAAATTGGTCGCACTGATCACGCATGCTCAGTCAGCTGTACCTAGCGAATGCTGCTCAAGTAAGCGCTTAAGCTCAGACAGACGGCCGTGAAAAAAGTGCCCTGCACCATCGACAACACTCACCGCAATACCCAATCTGTCAGCAAAGGCCTGCATACTGGCAGGGTCGATGACTTCATCGGCATTGCCATAAATCTCAAAGGTGTCATCAATCGGCAAGTCAATGTCGTCAGCATTGTTTTTTTCAATCGATGGTGCAATGAGGGCGACCTTATCAATCTCAAAATCACTAAGACCCCAGATATGCGGCGAGATCAGCAATTGCTCAGCGGCGCGTGCAGTCACGTAGCCGCCGAACGAAAATCCGCCCAGCCATACTTTGCGGGCACTGGTTTGGCTGGCGATCCATTGTAACACGGTCATGGCATCAATCACTTCGCCGTCCGCATAGTCGTGCTCTCCTGTGGACTGTCCAACCCCGCGAAAGTTAAAACGCACCACATGCATGCCACTGTCGCGGGCAAAGCGGTACATGGTGGTGACCACTTTGTTATTCATCGTCCCTTCAAATAAAGGATTGGGATGACAAAGCAGCGCGACAGTGTCGACATCTGGATGATTGGGGTCGTCTTTTTGCCATAGCGCGTCGACTTCGAGCACGCCAGCAGGAGCAGGAATAAGTGGCATAATAAGGGTTCTGATTTAAAAAGGATGGGTCAATTATCCTAGATATGGGTGATATTTCAAGTCATTTGCTGTGTCTGACGTCTCTTTTATGAGGCATTGTTGATTTTTTAGGCGTCTAAATCAGGAAACATGAGCGTAACACCGCACACAATAACGCCCTAGACGCTCTGATGATAAGTAGGTTAGATTGACAATCCAATAACACTAGACTTATGTGGCTTTACGGATATCACTCGCTGATTAGACATTTATTAGCGCGATGGCAAGCACTGAGCAAAATCGTTTGTTACCGCTGCTGTCTTTATTGCCGTCTTTAATAACCCTCATTCAGCCACTATTGACCAAGCCCAACACGATCAACACGATGAACAACAAACAGGAACCGACTATGCACACGATGACCAAAGCTGCCACTATGAGCGCTGCCCTTGCCGCCGCACTGACCTTAAGTGCTTGCCAAAGTACGCCATCTTCCCCTGTCATCCAGCGTGCCAATGCTATCTATGAAACCACAGGGTTAGGCTCAACCAAAGTCAAAGCACAGCAAAATGCCCTTGATAGCGCCAAAAACACCTGCCGCTCGCGTCAAGTGATCGTGGTCAATGATGAGCTCACATATAATGGCATCTTAGATGAGCGTGCAGGACGTGTGGTCGGACAAGTCGGTGCCGTGGTTAGCTCTATTTTTGGTACAGGGTCGCCCAACTTGTCACGCGATGACGACTTTGAATACAGCATTAGCTTTCGCTGTCAGTAAGCGAGTCACTCAAAAGCCATACGGTTACTCACCAGTACGATGATGCAGTACACTTTCTTTTGCATGATGATTCATGACCTGCCACTGCATAACAATAAGCCAATAGCGTTGTGACATGATCTTATTCACAGTGCGATTGGCTTTACTTTTTGATAGCATGCTTTTAGGCTACGCGCTGCTATAATCATTTTATTCTGATATTTTATTTTTACGCTTTTTTGACATGGCCGATTCTCATGCGCAAACCCAATTTGGCACCCTTAAACGCTACAAAAACCACCGCCCCTACCAAAGACTTGTCTACGTTGGAGGCAGAGCTGGCAGCAGATGACGACGCGCTAGAAAACACTGTTTTGCGTCTGAGTGACTATTTGTCAGCGGTTGAGATGGTCATCAAGCAAACCTTTGACCACCGTGTCTGGGTCAAGGCCGAAATCCGTAATCTGTCTAGTAAAGGTGGTCACTATTATTTTGAATTGGCAGAAAAAGACGACGATGGCAAAGTCATCGCCAGCTGCCGCGGTAACCTGTGGCGCTTTAAAGCGGCACGGGTATTGGCTAAGTTTGAACGCGCAATGGGGATGGCGCTTGAGCGTGACCTGACCGTCCTGCTGAAAGTATCGGCAGGGTTTCATGCGCAGTATGGCTTTTCACTCACCATTGAAGACATCGACCCCAGCTATACGCTAGGAGACTTAGCACGGCAATACGCCCAGATGGTCGACCGCTTAACAGGCGAAGGGCTATTGCATTTAAACCAGCAAGTACCGACGCCCTTTGATATCGAGCACGTGCTGGTCATCGCACCCGAAAAAGCGGCTGGTCTTGGCGACTTTCAAGCCGACGCAGATCGCCTAGCCCGTGCAGGTGCTTGTCAGTTTCATTATCATCATGCCACCTTTCAGGGCAACCATGCGCCTGCGGAGATACGCCAAGCCATCGTCGGCGCCCATCAGCAGTTTTATGATACTTATCAGCACTTGCCTGACTTGTTGGTGATTATTCGTGGCGGCGGCGCGGTCGGTGATTTGGCTTATCTCAATGATTACGAGCTTGCCGCTTTGGTGGCTGAGCAGGCTGTGCCTGTTTGGGTCGGTATCGGTCATGAGCGTGACCGCGTCATCCTAGATGAAGTGGCGCATACCAGTTTTGATACGCCCTCAAAGGTGATCGCCGCTATACAGAATCATTTGGCGCAGCTCGTCACGCAGACGCTACACTATCAGGCGCAGATTAAGCAAGCCGCTCAGCGCCAACTCACTACGGCTGAACAACAAAGCACACGCCAGCTGAGCCACATACAATCGCAAACGATCGGCCTACTGACCGCGCTGCAAAAAGACAGTGATTATGCATGGCGCAGTATCCAGCAAAGCGCTCAGCGCCAAGTAAAACAAGCCGCCAGAGTAACCACTGAGCGATACACGCAGACACAAACCTTAGCGTTTCAGCAGCTCACAAACGCCGCGACTCGTAGTAAAAACCACCAAGAGTCACTCCTGCAAAATGCACAGCAGCAGATTTGGCGCGCCCAGCAGCACACCTCGCATCTGCGCGATATTGTTTTATTACATCAGCCAACCCGTGTGCTACGGCAAGGTTATGCGCTGATACAAAATGATGCGCGCTATATCAGTAGCATTCATGACGCAGCGGATCAAGATACCATCACCATCACGCTAAAAGATGGGCAGATTCAAGCGCGTGTGACAGACACTGAGTCACTAGATACAGCACCGTCTTACTAACAGACATATCACAAGCAAAAATGGAGAGGCCATGAACAATTCGTGGAATGCATTGATCTATAAAGCGTGGTCGCCTGTATATGACAAGGTGTTTGACTCAGGGCCTTTTTTGACCGCGCGCAAAACCCTATTCGATAATAACGGCCAACAGTACTGGCAGGCAGGGCAAGACATCTTATTTGTCGGTGTCGGAACGGGTGCCGACTTGGCACATATCGACCATGAGACGGTCAATATCACCGCTATTGACTACTCAGAGGCCATGCTGAATCAAGCACGGCAAAAATTTGCGCATACTGATATTCAGTTTTTACCCATGGACGCGCAGCAGTTGAGCTTTGAGGACAACCGCTTTGATGTTGTGGTTGCCAGCTTAATTCTGTCAGTCGTTCCTGATGCTGATGCCTGTTTTGCGCAAATGCTCCGCGTCCTAAAACCAGATGGTCGCATCATCATTTTTGATAAATTTTTACCCAAAAACGGCAAGCTGTCAGTATTAAAACGCGCCGCCAGACCCGTGATTGGGCTGCTGGGCACAGACATTGGCGTCAGCTTTGAGGCCATACAACAACATCAAGACCATACAGTGGTCATCGAGGACAAGCCACTGCTCTTTGGCGGTATGTATCGCAAAATTATCGTGCAAAAAATACCGATGGCTGAAAGCAGTTAGAAACCAGCGCGACTTATTCTATTTTTATATTGATTACGTTGATCTCAACAATTTTATTGACAACCCTATTAATGACTTGAATCATAAGGACACCCCATGAGCACCACACCCAAAAGACGCAAAAAAGCCGCCCCGAAAACCTTTAAGGCGGCCTATGATATTTTAAAAACCAATGCCACTGAACTACAGCAGCAAGATGAGCCTGACATTGATAACCTGATGACCACGGTTGAAGAATCTATCGCCGCTTACCGTGTCTGCGAAACCCGTATCAATGCGGTGCAACAAGCATTAGATGCTGCTTTTGCTGATGAGCCAAAAACAAACACCAGCGAGTCTTAACCAACTGGCCTAGGGCGTGTCTCTAAACTCAGATGCGCTTTATTCAGGTTTATCAATCTCAAACACTTGGCGCAGATAGGCCAAATACGTGTCATTGTTAATCATGGTTTTGCCAGGGCTATCAGATAGCTTAGCCACTGGCTGTCCATTACACTCGACCAATTTTAATACAATATTAATCGGTGTGATGCCCATATCATTGGTCAAGTTGGTGCCGATACCGAAGCTGGTTCTAATACGATCTTTAAAATAGCGGTGCAGCTCCCACGCCTTTTCTAAATCTAGCCCATCACTAAAAGTTAAAATCTTGGTTTTTGGATCAATTTTTAGCATCTCATAATGTGCCACAGCTTTGTCGCCCCATACGTACGGGTCGCCGCTGTCGTGGCGCAAACCATCAAATAGCTTGGCAAAATACAAATCAAAATCGCGCAAGAACGCATCCATCCCGACCACGTCAGTTAGCGCGATTCCCAAGTCGCCGCGATATTCATGTACCCATGCTTCTAACGCCGCTTTTTGTGAATCACGCAGCCGAACATCGAGCGCCTGAAAGGCCTGCATAAATTCGTGTGCCATCGTGCCTATCGGGGTAATATTCAAGGTCTTGGCCAAATAAACGTTGGATGTACCACTAAACATCGTCGGCTCAGCGCGGCGGAGTGTCTCAACCACATGGGCCTGCCAGCTTTTGCTAAAGCGGCGACGCGTGCCAAAATCAGCCACGATAAATGGCGGTTTTCCTTCCGTTTGCTGCTGGGCATATTCGTGCATCAGCGCCACTTTGTCATCTAAGCGTTGTTGCCCTTCAACAAGGACGCTGGGGTCAGATAAGGCGTTAAAATACAGCTCATTGACGATGGCCAGTACAAACACCTCAAAAAACATCGCCTGAATCATCGGCCCTTCGATATCGATACACAAACGGTTCTTGCTGTCACTACTGACCGTGATAAAGCGGCGTTTGAGCTTAAACAGCTCTAGATAATCGACAAAATCAGAACGGATAAAGCGCAAACGGCGCAAATAATCCAACTCATCTTGCGTGAACCGCAGCTCACATAAATGGTCAAGCTGCTGCTCTAGCGCCTCTTTGATATCCGCCAGTGGATAAGCGGTCTCTTTATTATTGCGGCAACGAAAGCGGTACACGCCATGGGTTTGCGGGAACTGATGCAACATGGCTTGTAGCATGGTGAATTTGTACAAATCGTTATCAAGTAACGAGGTGATGATAGGTGCATGGGTAACCGTCATGTCACAGCCTTAAATGCAAAAATAAAAAGTCAATATCGCAAACGCGACATCATAGCGCTATATCATAGATAGGCCGTCAAGTATAACGAAGTTTGTCCGCTTTTGCAGAGCTGGCCACAGATATACCGCAAAACTCCTGCGATTGCCGCCCGTTGTTTGAAACGCTCGTGTGTAAAACGGTTGATCGTATCAGCCCACTTCATCATACCCAAAAGCACAAAAAAGACGCCAAGGTCATCCCCTAGCGTCTTTGATTATTATGGGTTAGCCATTGTTCAGCAAAACTGCTATTTCACCAGCTTGACCAATGGCGCATAGCCGGACTGCGGCATCACTGACACAGGAATAAATTGTAGCGCGCCGCCATTGATACAATAACGCAGGCCACCGCGATCTTTAGGACCATCAGGGAACACATGGCCTAGGTGCGAATCCGCCACGCGTGAGCGTACTTCAGTGCGCACCATGTTAAAGGCTGTATCCTTGTGTTCGGTAATCACTTGCGGATCAATGGGCTTGGTAAAGCTGGGCCAACCGCAGCCTGAGTCATATTTGTCAGTCGATAAAAACAAAGGCTCACCGCTGACCACATCGACATAGATGCCGGGGGCAAACAGATGATCGTACTCATGACTAAAGGCGCGCTCGGTTCCCTCGTTTTGCGTGATGTCATATTGTGCCTTGGTTAAGGTGTTTTTGAGTGCGTTTTTATCAAAATTGGCATAGCGTTTGGGCGCTAGCGTTGCAGCTACGGTATCGGCTGGCGCAAGCTTGGTGCTGGTGCCTGTAGGTTGGTCATCGGCAAGGCTTAAATCCACGTGACAATAGCCATTGGGGTTTTTGGCCAAATAATCTTGATGATACATCTCAGCCAAATAGAAGTTGTCCAGCGGCTGATCCTCGACCACGATGTTTTGCTCATATTTGCTTTGCTGCTGAGCGATGGCAGCTTCGATCACTGCCTCATCAGCAGGATCGGTATAATAAATACCAGTACGATACTGCACGCCGCGATCATTGCCTTGCTTGTTTAGGCTGGTTGGGTCAATAACGCGGAAGTAATACTTCAAAATGGTGTCAAGATCGGTCTTATCAGCATCATAAGTGACCTTAACCGTCTCAGCATGACCTGAACCGCGAATCACCTGCTCGTAGCTTGGATTGGCTGTATCACCATTGGCATAGCCTGACACCGCATCGACCACGCCGTCTACACGCTCCATATAGGCTTCAATACCCCAAAAACAGCCGCCTGCCAGATAAATGGTGCGGGTATTGATTGGCTTACCTTGTGCATTGTAATACACGCCATCTTTTTGCTTGGTGGTTTCAATTTTGTCGTTATTGGCCAGTGTCTCGGCATTGGCAGGTTTGGCGCGGCCTTTTTTAAGATCGGCAAAGTCATTGTCTGCGTTCTCAGCTAGGGCATACGCTTGCTGACGGGTTAAGTTACCTTTGACCAAGTGTACCAAGTTGCCTTTTTTATCCAATATGGCCCAGCTGGGATACACTTGTACGCCAAGCTTGTCAATCAGTTTCCCTGATGGGTCAGTGAGCACAGGCAGATTGGGATAATCAGCCTGTACGCCCTGATACCATGAGGCAAATTCGCCATCAGCTTTTTCATTTAAGTGCCCAGGACTGGCAACGGTCACCACATTGAGCCCCGCAAACTTTGGATCCATGCGCCAGTCTTCGGTTTCCTCCAAAGTACCCAGACACAGCGGACACCAGCTGGCCCAAAATTTTACTAGCGTTGGCTTGTTGCTATCAATCACCGCTGCGCCCTTATCTCCTAGACCGTCGGTCAGCTGCGGCATGGCTTCCATTTGTGCCAACATGTCTGAGGGCAGCATGTCACGTGAGCGGGTCACGCCGCTGTTTTGGCTGTCGCTTTGTGCGCTATGAGCGTTGTTATCGGAGGTTGCTTTATTGCCTTCTGCATTACTCATCTGTCCACAAGCCAGCAACAGGCCTGCACTTAACACGCTGGTCACGCCAAAAGCGCTGACATTTTTGATCCAATGTGAGGACAATGAGCGATTTGAATGAGGATTGGGGCGTTTTACTGGCATGTTATTTCCTTTTTAAAAAGCTTTGCGACCAGATATCAGTATTACATATAGGGCAAATGAGTTGTCATCATCGGTTGCTCATGTGTGTGATGTAGAATGGAATAATAAATGGGCATATTATCGTCTTTTGTTTGCTATATTTTTTGTAAAATCATAGACTTATCTTACGATGATAATCAAATAAGCACAATGAATTATTCTTTAATCAGGGACATAAACGATTGGTTTTATGTTATTGATTGTGTATGTAGAGACACACCGTTTCTTTGAGCACTGCCGTAGTGACATAACGGTTATTTCAACAGGAATGCCATCGCCTTTCTAAACAGCTCTCCATAAGGCGGCAACAGCAGATTCATGCCATTGATTTTTGACTGGACGAACACAGGCTTCATATGGCTCAAGCGCTCAAACCCTGCTTTACCGTGGTAAGCCCCCATACCTGAATGACCCACGCCGCCAAAGGGCAAATCATGCTGTGCCACATGGACGATGACTTCATTGACACAAACACCGCCTGATACCGTATGGTGACGCACCCTATCAACCAAACGATCATCTTGACTAAACACATACAGCGCCAGTGGTCGTGGTCGCGCATTGACAAACTCAATGGCATCAGTGAGTTTGTCAATATGTACCAATGGCAAAATCGGGGCAAAAATCTCGTGCTGCATCACCTCGCTATCGAGTTCAGGTTCAGTAACAATAAGGGGCGGCATGAAGCGTGTATTGGCGTCAGCAGTCGCTGCGCTTATATGATGGATACGCTCGGTAGGCAGCTGTGCCAGATAGCCTTGGACACGCTGATACTGGGCATCGTTGATGATATAGGAATAGTCGGGATTGTCATGAATGTTCGGATAGTGCTTTTGTAGCCACTGCTTAGCAAGGGTGATAAAGGCTTGGTGATACTGCCTATGGATCAGCACATAATCAGGGGCAATACAGGTTTGTCCTGCGTTTAGCGTTTTGCCCATCATGATGCGATTGACCACGTTTTCTAAATTGACATTATCAGTGACGATAACCGGCGACTTACCACCAAGCTCAAGCGTAACCGGTGTCAAATTGGGTGCGGCCGCGGCCATGATCTTTTTGCCGACCGCTGTTGATCCTGTATATAACAGATGATCAAACGGCAAGCGGCTAAAGGCCTCAGCAATATCAACCTCACCCAGCACCACACAGACCATATCGGCAGAAAAATAATGCGCCACTGCTTTGGCAAAGCTTTGGGCAAATTGCGGCGCAGCCTCACTCATTTTGATCATGATACGATTGCCTGCTGTCAAGGCATCAATCATCGGCCCAATCGCCAAATACAAGGGGTAATTCCATGGCACCATGATACCAACCACACCTAGCGGCTGCGGCTGAATCTCATTGTGGGCAGGCAAGTACAGCGCCGAGATATTGGCGCGGCGGGTCTTCATCCACACCTTGCCATGTTTTTTGGCATGACTGATGCCCGCAAAACTGGGGAACAACTCGGCAAACTGAGTCTCAGATTCACTGCGATGACCAAAGTCAGCATTGATGGCTTTTGCAAAGCTGGCTTGATTGTCACTAAGCATGGCCTCTAAATTGTCCAGCTGCGCGGCGCGGGTGCCCCAATCCAATATAGGCTGGCTGCGACTGAGGACTTGTAACCGTAAAAATTGTGCTTGTAGCTGTTCGTCTGTCTGTATGGTGCTGACTGCTGGCAGCGCCGCACCAGTATGCGGCTCAGTAAGGCGACTGTGACGGTCATCGGTCATGGGATATTCCTTTTATAGTTATTATTTAATGTAGCTGATTGCCTGCTAAATGAAAAGTAGCTTTCAGTGACGCAAAATGCGCAGTACCGTGACAATGATGCGGCCGTTTGCAGTCCGCACGTATCAAGTGTATAAAGAATTGACCCTGATTAACTGCTGGGTACGTCCAGAAAAAACTGCTACACTGAGCCGCAGCCGTATATAGCCTGTATCAATCGCCACGCCAGCCTGTTTCGCCGCGCATCATCATGCCTAACCTCAGGCGTTTGTTACTGTTTTTTGCTTCTTTGATTATAAAAAGCCGAATCACCATGCCAAATACCCATTCTCATAACAACACCCATGACCACGCCCATAACCACAACGACAAGATGCCAGATAATACTGCAACGACTCATACCGCATTGACCAATAGCGACATGCTGATCAGCAAAACTTTTGTGGCCGCTGATTACAACACCACGCACGAGGCAATGCTGCAGCGTACCCTTGAGCGTATTGCACTCAAAAAAGAGCACCATACACGTACCCCTGATGAGCTATGGATCGTCGATCATAACGATGTCTACACCTTGGGGCAGGCAGGAAAAGAAGAACATATCTTGCAGCATACCGACACCCCCATTATCAAAACCGATCGCGGCGGACAAGTCACGTGGCATGGTCATGGGCAACTGGTGATCTATTGGCTGTTTGATTTGCACAGCTTGGGCTGGGGTGTACGCGACTTGGTATCACATGCCGAACAAGCCATAGAGGATGTCGCCAATGAGCTAATCAGCGCGTATCCTGCAAGCAAGCAACAAACCTCCATTCGTGCCCATGCCCGCCGTGACGCGCCAGGTGTCTATCTGTATGCTGACAGCACAGCTGCTGATGCAGATACTGATACTGATGGGTCAACCGAGCCTGCAGAGTCAGCCATCATGATAGGCAAAATCGCTTCATTGGGCTTTAAAATCAAACACGGCTTTAGCTATCACGGTATCGCGCTCAATGTCGATTGCGACTTAGCCGCCTTTAATGCCATTAACCCTTGCGGCTATGCAGGCATGCAAATGCTACGCTTGGCTGACTTTGCAGCACTGGGTCAAATGCCACAAGCTGAGGTGAGCGCACGACTGATTGACAATATCGCCCAGCGCCATGCTGGCAGCATTGCACTGCGCCGCATCGCCGCCAAAAAATAAGATCATCAGAGCGTCACTACCGCCCTTATGCCCTTTTTTTATGATTGAGTCGTATTTTGCATAATATCTTACCTGCTTGGAATTAAGCAGAACGAGAAAAATCGCCACAAACTTGCTATACTCGCAGGCGATATAAACTGGCGCTGACCAAAAGCACTGCGCACACTGGTAGTGACGCGGCAGCACCTCACTTACTTTTAGACACACCCCTCAATAACAAAAGCAAACAGGAGCATTGTATGGCCGATTTTAATAAGATTTTAGACGCAGGCGACGTAGACGGCGGCATCATCAACGCAGTCGTTGAGATCCCAACTGGCAGCAGCCACAAAATCGAATGGAACCGCGAGTTGGCAGTATTTGAGCTTGACCGTATTGACCCACAGATTTTTGCTAAGCCTTGCAACTACGGCTTCATCCCACAAACACTTGACGAAGACGGCGATGAGCTTGATTTGTTGATCATCACTGAGCAACCATTGACCACTGGCGTTTTCTTAAAAGCCAAAGTGATCGGTGTGATGAAGTTTGTTGATGATGGCGAAGTTGACGACAAAATCGTCGTCGTACCTGCGGATGACCGCAACAACGGTAACGCGTTCAACAGCCTTGATGACCTACCAAAACAAATCATCAATCAGCTTGAGTACCACTTCAACCATTACAAAGACCTGAAAAAACCAGGTACGACTGTGGTTGAGTCATGGGGCGACGTAGAAGAAGCCAAAAAAGTCATCCATGAAGCCATTCAGCGCTGGAACGACCAATAAGCTGGCAACGCTATTGCCAAGCTAACCTACCGCCATCATGATTGTGATGGCGGTATTTTTTTGGTCGTTTGTTAATAAGCTTATCAACATTGTCACGATTCATGGTGCAGCGCTTTTGACACCCATAAAATTGCTATAATAAAAAATCGACCAGACACGGCTTCTTGCTCATCATAAGGATCATCATGTTTAACCCTGACCCCAGCTCCAAACACAAAAGCGCCAAACTGCCCAAGGCGGTCATCATGATGGTCGAAAAAAACAATCTGGTGATGGCGATCAAAACGCTTGCCCACGATGAAAACATCAGTATGGAAGAGGCCAAAACCCGTATCGATGCTTATGAAAATCAGCTCAAGGTCAAACAGCAACAGCAGCTTAACACCATTGCCAACAAGCAGGGTATTTCTAACAAAGCCTTAAGCTTTGATCGAGAACATGAGGCCGACAGCGATACCAGCGACCTAATCAAAAGTCGTGTCAAGACTACTCCTGCGGTACAAGACTTTAATGGTTTAAAGACAGGACTGAATCAGCAGCTTGATGGTCTAGGCTACAAAAAACCGCTACTGCCCTTTTGGGCAAAACGGCTATTGATTATCGCCATCGTTATGGCAGGTATTTTTTGGATATTATGGCGGGTATTTGGCACTTAGGTCTGATACATAAACTTGGTGGGTCAATACCATGTTTTAAACGGCTTTTTGCATCACCACACAACGATAATGGCGGCCCTAGAACATAAAGATCAGCGCCGCAGCGCACTAGCGAGGATATTTTTTTGATAGCCACTTTAACCCACTATATTGATTCTATTGCCAAAATCATTGAGTTTGTTGGCGTCATGATTATGGTACTGGGCTTGGTGTATGCCTTTTATAAAACCATATCATCCATTGGCCATTTTACCGAGCAGACTTATGTGAGTATCAGACAAGCCGTTGGCAAGTCCATTTTGTTAGGGCTTGAGGTGCTGATTGCCGCTGATATCATGGCTACCGTGGTGACGGAGCCGACGCTGCGTGGCGTGTTGGTGCTCGGACTGATTGTCTTAATCCGTACCTTTTTAAGCCTATCACTACAAGTGGAGCTGGAAGGCCGCTTTCCATGGCAAAGTAAAAATAAGGAAAAAACAGTAGCGGCGGCTAAACAGCCACCTACCTCACCTCAAAAGCACGTTGAGTAAACATTGTCTGCTATAGCTATAACGTGATAGCTGTTACTCAGTATGTTCGTTTAAAAAGGTTTCAACAGCAGCAAACTGACCTGCGGTGCTCTCCTCACCGTACATGGCTTGACGAAACGCATTCGAGTTGGGAATGCCCGTCGTATACCACGCGATGTGTTTGCGCGCGATACGGCATCCTGAGTATTCACCATAAAAACCGTACAGCTCTTGCAAGTGCGTGAGGACAATCTCTTTGATCTCAGCGACGCTTGGCGCATCCAGCAGCTCGCCTGTGCGCAAAAAGTGCTCGATATCGCGAAATATCCATGGCTGCCCCTGAGCGGCGCGTCCAATCATCACCGCATCGCAGCCTGTCATCTCATAAACATGCTGCGCTTTTTGCGGACTGTCGATATCACCATTGGCAATCACAGGTATGCTGATGCTGTCTTTGACCTCGCGTATGAGCTCGTAGCGCGCCTCGCCTGTATACATATCCTCACGGGTACGCCCATGAATGGCAATGGCAGCAATGCCCGCTTGTTCAGCACGCTTAGCCACTCTCAAAATATTCTCGCGACCATTCTCAAAGCCCAATCGCGTTTTTAAGGTCACAGGCGCATCAACCGCATTGACGGCCGCATCAAGCAGCCGTGCCACCAAGTCCTCATCTTGCAGCAGTGCTGAACCTGCCAGCTTGCGACAGACCTTTTTGGCAGGACAACCCATATTGATGTCGATGATCTGCGCGCCATTATCAATCTGATAACGCGCCGCCTGTGCCAATTTATCAGGTTCAGCGCCTGCGATTTGGGCAGAGATAGGCGCAATCTCATTATCAAAATTGGCACGGTATAGGGATTTTTTGCGTGCATAGAGCGCTGTATCAGCGATGATCATTTCACTGACGGCATGACCTGCGCCAAAGGATTTGCACAACCTACGAAAGGGGTTGTCCGTCACACCTGCCATGGGTGCGACCATCAAACGGTTTTCAAGTTGTAACCCACCAATATCCAGTGGTTTCAACAGCGTATGTACGGGCGTTGTGGTATCAATAGACATAAAAAAACGGCTTGAATGGCAAGGAAAACAAGCCGTTATTCTAAGCAATACTGCATTTATTGCAAGCGATTAACGTAAATCACTTGCTCACATTGTCTGTCTTATATGTGTGGTAAATATCTCATTTATCCAACACACTGCCCTGCTCTAGCGTCAAGTCTTCATCATGCTCCGCCATACGCCACGGTAGGCTATCTGGCGAGACATTTAAGAAATGTAGATATTTTTCAAACTGATCGATAATATCATTGATCACCGCTTCAGATTGATAGCCATATAAGTCATACGTTTGACCACCGCGGCGCAAGTATACTTCAGCGCGATAATGGTGCTCCTGTGGCAGTTTATCCACGTCCGCTTCAGTATAATAATCGGGCGCATCATGCTCGGATAAGCGCACCTCGTACCAAAATTCAACATCCTCACCGCGACCGAGCTCAAGAACGGCGCGATTATTGAGATCATCATAAGTGACTTTAGGCAGCCAGCCCGTCTCTGAAAACTTTTCTGAAACTTCTTCCATAGACGGCATGACCACCTCTTTGATATAGCTGAGCACCTTATCACGCGTCGGCTGGTTGGTGATGTAATCAATACGATCACGCCATGCCGAAGACTTAAGTAGATGCGGCGGCAAGCGATTGTTGTTATCGAGGCTCTGGTCACGATGCCCCTCAATACGTAGCGCGCGCCACATACCAAACATCGAGATGAGAATAATCACTGCGAACGGTAGCGCACTCACGATAGCGGCGGTTTGCAGTGCCGTTAGGCCACCTGCGATCAACAGTACGGCGGCAACCGCGCCTTCGGTCACTACCCAAAAACTGCGCTGCCACCATGGCGTGTCACTACGACCGCCAGCAGCAAGTGAATCGATCACCAACGAGCCAGAATCCGATGAGGTCACAAAAAACGTGATGATCAATAAGATAGTCAATGAAGACACAAATTCAGTAAACGGCAGTCTCTCTAGCAGCTTAAACAAGGCGATCGCTTGATTGTTCTGTACATCATTGATGAGTGAGTTATAACCATCAACCATGATCATATGTAGTGCGGTGTCCCCAAATACCGAAAACCAAAAGAAAGTAAAGAATGTTGGTACCAGCATCACACCCAATACAAACTCACGGATGGTACGACCACGGCTGATTTTGGCAATAAACAGACCGACAAACGGCGCCCACGCAATCGTCCACGCAAAGATAAACAGCGTCCAGCTACCGATCCAATCGCTACTTTCATACGCCTGCAAGCTAAAGGTACGCTCAACAATATTACCCAAATAACTGCCTGTATTTTCCATAAAGGCATTTAAGATAAAAATGGTCGGGCCCACAATAAAGACAAACACCATCAGCGCGGTGGCCAATACCATATTTAAGATAGACAAGCGTTTTACACCTTTATCCATCCCTGCTAATACTGATACCAAGGCAGCAGCAGTCACCAGTGCAATAGCAATGACCTGTACCATCGTGTTCATCGGAATCATATCAGGCAACAGATAATTTAGACCGGCATTAATCTGTGATACCGACAAGCCAAGACTGGTGGCAATACCAAACATCGTACCCAATATCGCAAACACATCGACCGTATGTCCGATCGGACCATGAATCTTATCACCGATGATCGGATATAGTGTCGAGCGTATCGAGAGTGGCAAACCATGACGAAACGCAAAATAGGCTAAAGATAAGCCCACCACGCCATAAATTGCCCAGATATGAAAACCCCAGTGAAAATAAGCAATCTGCATCGCCTCTTTTGCCGCCGCGATCGTCTGCGGATCTGACATGGGCGGACTGGAAAAATGCATGACGGGCTCGGCAACTCCATAAAACAATAAGGCAATGCCGTAACCTGCAGAGAACAGCATGGCAAACCATTCTAGAAAGCCGTATTCTGCATCTCCATGATCAGGACCCAGCTTGATATTGCCATAAGACGAAAATGCCAGCACAATAATAAACAGCAAAAATAGCGCCACTGCCAGCATATAAAACCAGCCGAACGTCTCCGTGGTAAAGCTCAGCACATCACTGAACAAAGCTCCTGCGGCATCAGGGTTGATCGACGTACCGATGACCAAAAGCAGCATAATCACTGCGGCGGGTATAAAGACCGGCAATAAAATGGTAGAGCGTGAACCGTTACTCATAAGCGGTAGTGTCCTCAAGTCCAAAAGTTAAAAACAAAAAAGCACATGCTGACAGCACAATGCCACCAGCAGTGACCATAAGCAGGCGCTTACTCTGTTATGATTTATCGTATGGGTATCGTTTTGTCACTGACGATACGCGCCCTTAATGGTAAGTGCGGTCATATGTAACACAATTCTTGAGCAAACCCCAGAAACAGGCATGACTTATAACAAGGACTTAACAATCATTACATAAAGCTTACCAGTAAATAAAAAAGACAACTTGTCAGTCGGCCTTGAGTGCCCATTGTATTGGTTTTGATAAAGGCTTAGGATTTGCCCTCAGATACTGCCCAAGCCGACATTATTTATCGCTATACTGATTGATTATCAGGAGATCACTATGAGCACAGAAAACGACCCCGCCGCCAAACGCAAACTGGTTAATAAATTTTTGGTACAACTGACCCAAGAATCCCCGCAAATGTATTACGCTACCACCTCTGAAGTGGCACGTGGTATCTACGTCATGATCAAAGAGCATACCAACCGCTTATCAGTAGAGGAGCAAGCATTGGTCAGACACATGACCGTCGAGGAGATCGAAGCTTTACTCGGCTTTAAACACAAAGACTGATCACAACCAAAGCGCAGTCGCCCCAGTATCAGCCCAAAAAAAACCGCCACATGAGGGCGGTTTTTTTATGATAATAACAACTGGCACTGATTAGGATATGTTCTAAAATGGATACTGGCGCGGCACGTTCTGCACAGAGATCCAATGGGTTCTGGTGAACTCTTCTAGTACCCATTCACCATTAAAACGGCCAATACCTGAGTTTTTCTCACCGCCAAATGGGACATTGCTTTCATCATTGACCGAGATATCATTGATGTGCGTCATGCCTGCTTTGATACCGCGGGCAAAGCGTAAGCCTGTGGCCATATCACTGGTAAAGACAGCACTGGACAGACCATACATAGAATCGTTTGCGATAGACAGTACCTCTGCTTCATCAGCGGCGCGAATGATACCCACCAATGGCCCAAAGACTTCGTTACGCGATAAATCCATCTCACGCGTGACCTCTGTAAAGATATGCGGTGGCACCACTTGGTCATTAATATCACCACTCAAAATCATGTTAGCCCCTTCTTCTTGAGCTGTTTGGATTTTATCTTTTAGAGATTTGACTTGTTTTTCGTTGATGATGGGGCCAACGGCAGTGTCTTTCTTGCTAGGATCACCGACGTTCAGCATTTTGACATGCGCTAGAAAACGCTCTACAAACGCATCATAAACCTCATCTTCGACGATGATACGGTTAATAGCAATACAGATCTGACCTTGATGTAAAAACTTGCCAAAGACGGCGGCTTTCACCGCTTGCTCAATGTCGGCATCTTTGAGCACTACGAAAGGACTGTTACCACCCAGCTCTAGTGCCACTTGCTTGATGTAGTCGCCACCATTTGCCAGCTCACCGATATGTTGACCGACGGACGTTGACCCTGTAAACGAGACCAGACTTGGAATATCATGCGTAACGATGGCATCGCCAATCTCGCTACCTGAGCCGACCACGACGTTTAGCAGTCCTTGTGGTAGCCCTGCTTCTTCAAATACTTTGGCGAGCAGTAGTCCGCCTGTCACAGGAGTATCGCTGGCAGGCTTGAGTACAACGGCGTTACCAAGCGCCAATGCAGGAGCAATTGAGCGTTGGGTCAGATGTAGCGGGAAGTTCCATGGGCTGATAACGGCGATGACACCCAGCGGCTCACGATAGATGTAGTTTTCTTTTCCAGCCGTGTTTGAGGGGCGGATCTCACCATGGACTCGGTTTGGAAAGCTCGCAGACTCAAGGGTGATGGCACGGGCATTGCTAAACTCAGCCATCGCTTTGATACGCGTACTACCCGACTCTTTAATCAACCAATCGACGATTTCATCTTGGCGCTGATCTAAGATGGTAACGGCTTTGTACAACACGGCAGCACGCGCGGCTGGCGTTTGTTGTGCCCAGTCTTGCTGCGCTGCGGTGGCCGCTTGGTAGGCCTCGTCAAGCTGTTTATCCGTGGCTTGTTGAATCTTGACGAGCGTCTCTCCATCATAAGGATTGGTATCGGTATTGACGCTATCATCTTGACCTTGCTGCCACTTGCCTGCGATATATTGCAGGTCAAAATCACGATAGGCCATATTGGTATATGCGCTGTTATTCTGCTGTGTTGTCATCATTATCCTTATATTATCTACTTTGTTATTGATAGTTGTGATCAGTCTGGTGCAACTGTACTTGGTTTGTGTTGCTCGCTATGGCATCACTAGCCATGCCTTGATAGACGACTGGTCTAATGGTAACGTAGCTAGTGATTGAATCAGAACGCTTTATCAATAAACATTGTTGAAAAAACGTAACGCTTGTAGAATGGCGTTCTATATTTGGCGCAGTACAAGTCCATAGGGGCGGCCTTGACGCTGCTTTTTCAACAGCAGACTTGGTCTACATTGCGTCAACTGCCCATCACATTTATTTTAGGAGAACATGACTTCCATGCCTGCACCTCAAGCCAAAATACCGTTAGATACCAAGGCGCATCTTTTAGCCGTTGCCTCACAGCTGATCTCGCAAAAGGGCTTTACTGCGGTGGGTATCAAACAGATATTAGATACCGCAGGGGTGCCTAAAGGGTCTTTTTATCATTACTTTGCGTCAAAAGAAGCCTTTGGAGAAGCCATTCTCAGTCGATACTTTGAGCAATATAAAGCACGCCTGCAAGCACTAGAAATACTAGATATCAGCGCGCAGCAAAAGATTTATAATTACTTTCAAAGCTGGTATGACACCCAGCAAAACGGCTGCGACTATGATAAATGCTTGGTTGTCAAATTGAGTGCGGAGGTCGCTGATATTTCTGAGCCGATGCGCAAAGCCTTGGACGCAGGCTATCAGCAAATCATCGGCTGGCTGGCAAAGCAGATCAAAGCAGGCTGGGCGGACAACTCTATCCCGTCGCAAGACAATATTGCCGCTGAGAGTATCGCCAAGCGCTGGTATTTTGCATGGCTGGGGGCCAGCTTGGTGGCAAAGTTTAGCCAGACCAACACGCCATTGGCAGAAGTTTGGCAAATGACCACCACGCAGCTGGGACGTTGATCACAGCGCGCATCTACTCGTGTATCAATAAACACGTAGATATGCCGCATTGGCAGCAACCAGCCTTTCTGCAAGGCTGACAGCCATCTACGCAGCGTGCTGCCCTGTCTATACCTATCCTTGTCAGTAAGCAGCTCACACTGTTTATGATTGTTTAACCTTTCACAGACCATCTCCCATTGTTAGTGCTTATACGACAGTTTTGTAAAAATCACTAGACGACTGGTCTAATTGATGTACAATGCGCACTATCACAGCGGCGACCAGCTACCTGATCATCATTTGACATGATCCTGTACCCGCTATATTTTTTGTTTAAAAAAATTAGGATGTTATGAATAACTTCCAATATTACAACCCTGTCCGTATCGTTTTTGGTGAAGGCCAGATCAAGCAGCTGTCTGAGTTAGTACCTACAGACGCTCGCGTCCTGATCACTTATGGCGGCGGCTCAGCACAGCGTACTGGCACGCTTGATGAAGTCAAAGACGCACTGGCAGAAAACGGCTCACGTACGGTCTTTGAGTTTGGCGGTATTGAGCCAAACCCAGAGTTTACTACCCTGCTCAAAGCGGCCGATATGGTCAATGAACACGATATTGATTTTTTATTGGCTGTGGGCGGCGGCTCTGTCATTGATGGCAGCAAATTTGTAGCGCTGGTATCGTCATTGACCGAAGATGACGGCACCGTATCACGCCAGCAAGCGTGGGATGCCTTGACCAGCTATTGCAGTAACATCGACAGCGCCCTTGACTTGGGTGCGGTGCTTACCATTCCTGCAACAGGCTCTGAGATGAACTCAGGCGGCGTCATCAACTACAGTGAGCGTCAAGCAAAACTGCCGTTCCGTAGCCAACTGGCGTTTCCTAAGTTTTCTATTCTTGATCCTGCCAAAACATTGACCTTACCTGAGCGTCAGGTGATGAATGGCGTTGCCGATGCCTTTGTACACGTGGTTGAGCAATACCTGACTTACCCTGTCAATGCCAAAGTACAAGATGCGTTTGCTGAAAGCCTTTTGAAAATCCTTATTGATGAAGGTTTGGTGGTCAAGCAAGACCCAGACAACTTAGAAACCCGCAAAAACATCATGTGGACAGCGACCATGGCGCTAAATGGCCTGATCGGGACTGGCGTACCGCAAGACTGGACCACGCACATGATTGGTCACGAGCTGACCTCACTGCACAGCATCGACCATGCCCGCACCTTGACCATCCTCTTGCCATCGGTCATGCGTGAGCTTAAAGACAGTAAAAAAGACAAGCTGCTACAGTATGCTCGCAACGTTTGGAACATCACTGACACGGATATGGATGATGACACCGTCATCGAAACCGCCATTGTGTATACCGAAAACTTCTTCCGCGAGCTTGGCTTGCCTATCAGCTTGCAAGATGCCGATCTTAATGAAAGCGCCATCGACCCTATCGTCAAGCAGTTAGAAGCGCATGAAATGGTCGCGCTGGGCGAGCATGGTAGTAATGATTTAACCGTCTCGCGTCGTATTTTACAACGCGCGGTATAAGGCGCTTGGTGTCAGCGCTGCGGTTTATATCTCGGCGTTTGACTGCTACGCCCGACTCATCATACGAATCAATAATAGTACGAGCCAATAATAATAAGGAGCACGACCATGAGCTTTGATACATTAAGTTTTGAACAAGAACAAAATGAACAATACAATCGCCAAATCAAACTGGCCAGCCGCCCGCACGGCGCACCAAGCGCGGACAACTTTGAGCTGACCACCAGCGAGATTCCCACCATTGGTGACAACCAAATGCTACTGCGCACGGTTTATCTGTCGCTCGATCCATACATGCGCGGACGTATGAGTGACGCCAAAAGCTACGCTGACCCCTTAGAAGTTGGTGATGTGATGATGGGCGGTACGGTAGCGCAGGTGGTCGACTCCAATGTAGCTGATTTTGCCGCTGGTGATCTTGTGGTTTCACAATCAGGATGGCAAGACTATAGCGTCAGTGATGGCGAAGGGGTACTAAAACTGGATAAAAACATGTCCAACCCATCCTATGGTCTTGGGGTATTGGGTATGCCTGGTTTCACTGGTTATATGGGCTTGACCGATATCGGTAAGCCGCAAGCAGGCGAGACCTTAGTAGTCGCAGCGGCTACTGGCCCTGTTGGTGCTACGGTCGGACAAGTGGGTAAGCAAAAAGGCCTACGTGTGGTTGGCGTGGCAGGCGGCGCGCAAAAATGCGCTTACGCAGTCGATGAGCTTGGCTTTGATGTCTGCCTCGATCACCATGCGGACGATTTTGCCGAGCAGCTCAAAGACGCTTGCACCGATGGTATCGATATCTATTATGAAAACGTCGGCGGCAAAGTCTTTGACGCGGTACTGCCTTTACTTAACGCGCATGCACGCATTCCCGTTTGCGGCTTGGTATCACAGTACAACAGTACCGAGCTGCCAGATGGCAAAGACCGCTTGAGCTTACTGATGGGCACCATCTTAAAACAGCGCCTCACGGTAAAAGGCTTTATCATCTTTGAAGAGTATGGCGATCGCTTCCCAGAATTTTTAGACACCATGAGCAACTGGGTCGAGTCAGGCGCGGTTAAAACCATCGAACACCAAGCAGACGGTCTGGCCAGCGCGCCGCAAGCCTTCTTTGACATGCTAAATGGCAACAACTTCGGTAAAACTGTCGTAAAAGTAGGTGATGTCTAGGGCGTGTCTTCAATTCATTTTACAATGAACGATAGTACAT